>JAKLIS010000062.1 GCA_022709485.1 Elusimicrobiota bacterium
TTATAGGGATGAGGTTCAAAAAGTTTGAGAGCGACCTCCACATCCACTTTGGTGTAAAGCGGCTCGATTTTTTCCCCTTCGGCGGCGTGGATCTTGTTGAAAAATTTGGCGTCTTCTTCTTGAAGATGGGCGGAATCCATTAGCATTATTTTACAGAGCTCCCCCGTCTGAACAGTGCAGTGGATTTTCTTTTTGAAGCCCGCCTTGGTGAGAAGAGGAAGCGCGCCCGAGTGATCGATGTGGGCGTGGGAGAGAAGAACGGCATCTAATTCATCGCTCTTGAAGGAAAAATGCCGGTTTTTTTCAATGGCTTCGCTTCGGTGGCCCTGGAAAAGGCCGCAGTCAAAAAGGAATTTCTGGGCGCCTGTGTCCAACAAATGCCGGGACCCCGTAACCTCATCCGCCCCGCCATAAAAAGAAAGCTTGATGGCCAAAATTGGCTCCTTTATTGGCTAATCCTGTTTCCTGGCCCTTCCAGGATGGCTCGATTCAAAGGCCACTTCAAGGATTATTATTTGCTGTAAAAATTATCTGAAAAGATAAAATGCCTCCCAAAAGGAAGGACAATTAATGCATGAAATTTTAAAGCTCGCCCTGTTTAACATTTTTATCGTCATTTTGCTCGTAATCGATTTGGTGGTTCTCAACAAAAAAGATCACGAGATTAAATTTAAAGAAGCTTCGCTTCTGGCGGCGGGATGGATTCTTCTGGCCCTCATGTTTAATTTGGGGGTCTATTACAAGATGGGGAGCCAAAAAGCCCTGGAGTTCTTCACCGGATTTTTGCTGGAAAAATCCCTAAGCGTCGACAATCTATTCGTCTTTATCCTTATATTTTCCTACTTCAAAGTGGAGCCCAAATATCAGCATAAAATTCTTTTCTGGGGCATCATCGGCGCCCTCATCATGCGGGCCATTTTTATTTTGACCGGCGTGGCTCTAATCAATAAATTCCATTGGCTGATTTATGTTTTTGGCGCCTTCCTCGTTTTTACCGGGATCAAAATGGCTTTTAGACGGGACGAAGAAGTTCATCCGGATAAAAATCCCGTCTTGTGGCTCTTCATGAAAATATTCCCCGTCACCCATGATCACGAAGGCGGGCATTTTTTCGTTTTGAAAGACGGAAAAATGATGGCCACGTTTCTTTTCGTGGTGCTCATTGTGGTTGAGACCACCGACGTTGTTTTCGCCGTCGATTCCATTCCGGCGATTCTCGCTATCTCACGCGATCCTTTCATCATCTATTCTTCCAATGTGTTTGCCATATTGGGACTCCGAGCGCTTTATTTCGCTCTGGCGGGAATGATGAAGATGTTTCGATATCTTCAATATGGATTATCGTTCGTGTTGGTATTCGTGGGCTTTAAAATGCTGATTTCTGGCGTTTACAAACTCCACATCGGCTGGGCTTTGGCAATAGTGGCTGGGATTTTAGGTATTTCCATTGCTTTCTCTCTTCTCAATCCGGAAGAGAAAAAAGTGGCCTAACAATGGGCGCCCTCACCTGGATTGCCGGCGGCGCCATCGTTCTGTATCTAATTGGGTTTCGCATTTATGGACGATTCTTAAGTCGAGTCATGAATCTGTCCGATTCAAACCCCACTCCCGCCGCTCAAATTAATGACGGACAAGATTACATTCCCACCCGCCCAGCCATTCTCTTAAGCCAGCACTTCGCCGCCATCGCCGCGGTGGGGCCCATCGCGGGACCGATTTTGGCGGGGATGCAATATGGATGGTTCTACGGGCTTCTTTGGATTGTGATTGGAGCGATTTTGGTGGGCGGGGTCCATGATTTTATGGCGCTCATCGCTTCTGTCCGTCATGGGGCCCGATCCATCGGCGAAGTGATGAAAGAGTATCTGGGCCCCAAGACGGCGCTCGCGTTCTCGCTCTACATTTGGTTCAGCCTGATTTACGTGATTGTGGTTTTCACTGATTTGACGGCGGCCGCTTTTGTCAGCCGCCCTATTTTGGGAAATGAAAACTTTGGGCCCGGCGTGGCGACTTCCTCATTATTCTATTTAGGTCTCTCCATTCTCTTAGGCGTGGCGCTCACGCGGTTTCGCATGCGCCTTTTAACCGCTTCTCTTATTTTCATTCCGGCGATATTTGGGGTCATCGCCTTGGGGCAGAAAATTCCCATTGTATTCCCGGGTGACGTTTTGGCGCAGCAGCGCACCTGGGACGCTGTGATTCTGATTTATTGTTTTTTCGCGTCTATTATTCCCATGTGGGTTTTGCTTCAGCCCCGGGGATTTTTGGGCGGGATGATCCTTTACGCCACATTCATCGCGGGGATTTTCGGGATTTTCTTCGGCCGGCAGGCCATTCATTTCCCAGCCCTGCCGGGTGGGCTTTTGGGGGCGGACGCCATGGCTCCCCCCATATTTCCCATATTATTCACGACGATCGCCTGCGGGGCCTGCTCCGGCTTTCACGGCTTGGTGGGATCGGGCACGACGTCCAAACAACTGGCCAAAGAAAGCCACGTCCCCTTGGTGGGGTATGGAGGAATGCTTTTTGAAAGCCTGGTTGCGGTCATCGCCATGGCCACCCTCATGATTCTTTCCCCAGGATCCATGGAACTTGATTTGGGGCCGGATGAAATTTACGCCAGGGGACTGGCCCATTTTATGCAAGCCTTTGGGATTCCTTTCGCGGCGGGGGTGACATTTGGAAAGTTGGCGTTTGCCACCTTTATTTATGACACGTTGGATGTGAGCACGCGGTTGGGCCGGTATGTGTGCGAAGAGATGACGGGAATTAAGGGGCGGTGGGGTTCGCTTGCGGCCACCGCGATCACGTTGGCGATTCCCTTTTTCTGCGTGTTTCTCACTTTCCGGGACGCGGCTGGCGCCCCGATCCCTTTATGGAAAACCGT
The DNA here is from genome assembly GCA_022709485.1 of Elusimicrobiota bacterium. Taxonomy (GTDB): domain Bacteria; phylum Elusimicrobiota; class Elusimicrobia; order F11; family F11; genus JAKLIS01. Next base: position 2,888 of record JAKLIS010000062.1, read on the forward strand.
GTGGCCCGCGTTTGGCGCGTCAAACCAGCTTTTGGCCGCCCTCACACTGGCCGGTGTGACCATTTGGCTAAAAAAAGAAGGCCGGAATTGGCTCATCACCGCCCTCCCCGCCGTTTTTATGACGCTCGTCAGTTTATGCTCCCTCTGCAAAATCGTTTGGACAAAACGCGCGGCGGGAATAATATTTGATCCGGTGAGTCTAACAGCGGTGGTCTTGTTAATTTTGGCGGTGGGTTATATTTCGAACGTGGCTGTGCGGTTTTTTAAAACCAAGCCGGCTATTTAAACGTTTTCCGCGTTTTGTACCAGTAAAGCACGCCTCCCAGCGAGGCGATCGCCAAACCTAGGATGACCCAAAAGGCATGGGGATTATCGCGTCCCGGAAAAAGAACGTTCATGGAGAAAATGCTCACAATTAGCGTGGGAACCATGAGAAAGATCGTGATGGCGGCCAAGGTTTTCATCAAAATGTTCAGGTTGTTGCTAACGATGGAGACGCGCGCGTCCATGAGGCTCGCCAGAATATTGGAATTAATTTCCGCCTGCCGGTAGCATTGTCCGTTTTCAATAATAATATCGTCCAGCAATTCTTTGTTTTTTTGAGAAAATCCCAGCCTCTCTCCCAACAGTTTTAACCGCTCCAAAACAAATCCGTTTGAATTGACGGCGTTCAGATAATAAACCAAGGATTTTTCCAGGGTGAACATATTGATGAGATACTTGTTCTCCATTGAAATATTGATTTTCTTTTCGATCTCGTCCGAAATCATGTTAATGACTTTTAAGTGTTCCCGGAAATGGATGATGGAGTTGTAAATCATTTTGAGAAGAATTTCATGGATATCGTCGAGGGTGGCGAACGGTTTTCCAATGAAGATGGGAATATCTTCCGCCATAACGATAACAAGCCGTTTATGGAAAAGAAAAAGTCCGGCGGAAGCCACTTTAAACACAAACTGATCGGCGGCTGAGTAATTTTTGGGCGTTTTGATAATGATGGCCGTGTGATCCGGCTCGGACTCCAACCGGGAGAGCTCATCCGGATCCAAAGCCGAGGCAAACGTGTGCTCGTCAAGTTTTAACTCATTGACGAGATATTTTCTCTCGTTTTCATCCGGATTGGAGTAGACCCAAACCTCGGATTCCGCTTCTCCGTTTTCAATGATTTTTTTGCCCTGGATGTGATATTTTTTCAGCATAATGGACGCCATTCTCTCATTTTTGGGAGAAAAAGGTGCCGGTGCGGCAAGGATTGCAGGATGGCCCGCCGCGCAAGAGAGGACCAAGGCAGGTATCGTCATGCCGAGAATTTTCTGCTCGGCATCCATGCATAGATCCCATGCATAGACATCACGGGATGGCGGACCAACTTGCAACCCCTTGCCGCACCGGGTACCTATTCTTCCGTCGTCCCGAGATGTCTCTGCTCGGGACCCTCTTGGATGCCGAGCAGAAAATTCTCGGCATGACGGATCTTGCAGCACCGGCACTTTTCTTTTTTCTCCTCTAAAAATCGCCTCGTTTTTACTTGGAACATTTGGGCCGGAGCCGGTGTCGAATCCTGGAGACGCAAACGAACCAAGAGCTTTAAAATCATAAATCAAAAGGAGAAAAAGTATGTGGGGAGAAATAAAAGATCTGGGGGAACGGGTGAAAGCCGCCCCGCTCAAGGTGAAGATCGGCCTGGGAGCGGCGCTGGTTTTGGCTCTTACTATAGGATTGCACTTTACAGTCCAATCCGTCAAAAAAACAAAAAAGATGTTAAGGGACAATGTCGTCGGAATGGGCGGTCTAGCAAAAGCGGGTTCGGCGCCTACAGCCCTCACCGAGATGGGTAATCTTCCTCAAATCATCTCCAAAGTCGAAGAAAAGAATTTTGCGTCCGTCAGAACCCAAGCCGCCTATAGCCCTTCTGAGTACCAAGAAAGAAAGGTCATTCGCCAGGCATGGATGAATGTGGAGATAAAAAATTCCGAAGAAGCCATGAAAAAAGCCATGGACATGGCGCGCTCTTATAACGCGGATGTGTTTGCTTTGGACACCCAGAATCCCGAAAAGGGCGGCGCTTGGGTCAACATTACTTTTCTGGTGGATCCTTCCAAACTCGATGGTCTCATGGAAACCATCGGGACGTTGGGAACTGTTAAAGGCCGGACCGCCCAAGCCCGAGACGTGACCGAACAATATGTGGATTTGAAAGGCCAGTTGACCAATGCCGAACGAGTTCGTGACCGCCTCATCCAACTTTTAAACAACCGGACAGAGAATTTGAAATACGTGTTGGAAGTGGAACGAGAATTGGCCCGCGTGGGCGGAACCATTGAATCTTTAAAGGGAAAAATCCGGTACTTGGATTCCCAGACCGACCGGTCGCGCCTGGAAGTCCGCCTCTTTGAAAAAGCCGCCGGGGAAAGAGATCCCCATCCTTTCTGGGACCAAATCAAAAACGCCCTTAACCGATTCGGGAACGTTTTCATTGAAACGACCGCCGGCATCTTTGTGTTCCTGGGGTTTATTCTGGGGTTGGGCGTATATGCGATACTGATTTTTGGGATTGTTCTTCTTTTCAAACGATCCATTCCAAAAAAAGGGAATAATTCCGAGAAGAAGTAAGACACAGGCCGCAAAGTTGCACCGTCGGGCGCTTCTAGAATAAGGGATCTTCAAGCGCCCGGCGATTTTTTTATTTTTTCACTAAAAACTTTGCGTTTAGCGTGATGTTTCTTACCCCTCCGAGCGCCTTAGAAACCGGACAATTCTTCTTGGTTTCTTCCGCGATTGTCTGGAATTTGTCCAGGTCTATTCCCGGAACATCCCCTTCTGTTTCCAGATCAATCCGGGTGATTCCAAAAAACACCGGAACATACCATTAAGGAAATGGAGATTTATCCCAATTGGAGCAGGGCGCTTTTTAGCCCCTGCTCTATTTTGGTTTTGGTAGTTTTTGATAAAGGTTTGAGAATTAGGAAAGACGGGGAAAGAACCGATTGAGATATGCCCAAAGTGTAAATAATGCGCCTTGAATATTGTGTAAAGGATGGGCCCGGTATATACCCCCAAAATCGGGTAGAACGGGACGCCAGGCGAACCCTACAACAACCTGAAATCGAACTACTTATAAAAATCTACCACAAGCGAAGCATGGGTTGGCTTATCGCCCTAGACAAACCCATATTCACAAAGCCAACAAAACTGAAAGAACCAGCAAATCTAGAACCTTACTAAGACTACGTTGTTTAAATAATAAACTGCTCAGATAATTAAATTCGTTCGGATACGCCAACAAATCACCTCGGCATCAGCGCAAACACACCCCAGCCCAGGTATTCACGCGTGTAAGCGGCGTGGCGCTCGGGTTCCGAGGTCAGTTTGGCTCGAACATCTTTGGCGAGATCGTCGCCGGGATTGGCTTCAAGCCATCGGTGCATAGTGAGCCATTTAGCCGCCTCGTATCTATCCCAACCATCTTGGTTAGCCAGAACCATTTCAACAACATCGTAGCCAAGGCGACCAAAAGACGCAAGAAGTTCTGGAAGTATGAGAAAGTCGGAAACTGAGTGTGCAAGGCACTCCTTGGCAATATTTTCCGTCGGAGGTAACTGCCGCCAGTAGGGCTCACCGATAAGAATGATCCCTCCGGTTCGCAAGCTCCGCGCCAGAAGCTCGATAGTGCCGGCGACTCCTCCGCCAATCCAAGTGGCACCAACACAGGCTGCCACACCGACCTTCTCGTCAGAGACGTATCCGGTAGCATCGCCGTGAATGAACTTGACTTTATCTGCGACACCGAGTTCTGCAGCACGAAGTTTCGCTTGCTCGGTAAACAACTGACTCATGTCGATGCCGGTGCCCATGACTCCGTAATCGCGTGCCCAGGTGCATAGCATCTCCCCCGAACCGCTGCCAAGGTCAAGCACTCGGGTCCCTGTTTCCAGGCGTAGCGCTGCGCCGAGCGTGGCGAGCTTTTCGGGTGTGAACGGGTTATGGATACGGTGAGCACTTTCGGTGATGTTAAAAATCCGTGGAATGTCCATTTCGGGAAATCTCCCTATCTGAATTCTTTCATAACAAGATATCAGGTATTTGCAATTTCAGAAATACCATTTAATTGATGCCAAGAGATGCTTGCATCACATTTCCTAGGGTTCGCGTCCACAATTAGTGTGGACGATTTTTGCGACTCTCCTCGTCGGAGGGTTCCATCTATTCCAAAATAGAGTAGGCGAGGAACCGAAGCCAAGCCTCGGCCCCTCACCCCTCTGCGAACCGGACGTACAGATTTCCCGTATCCGGCTCTTCCAGGTTATACCAAAACCGCCTGCTGACATAAATAATTGGGAATTACCCGTAGGGGTTTAATGCCTCTCAGGATTCGCTTCTCCAGTCCCGCCAGTTTCTTCCATCTTACTGGCCTTCGCCCCTGTCGGTATTTATCTCGCAGATAATAACTGACAAGTTTGTGGACTGTCCGGCATTCCCGGTAAAAGATGCGATTGGAATTACCAAA
>JAKLIS010000063.1:0-5301 GCA_022709485.1 Elusimicrobiota bacterium
GTTTTTCAACCAACGAAGGGATTTCGGGGAGCCCTCGCGCCTTTTGGATATCTTCCGCAATGCTCAAAGCCTGCGGATGCTGGGGGGCCTCTTTTAACACCAGCGCCACCTTGGCCTCGGCTTCGTCATAAAACCCTTTCAAGTAAAATTCAACGGCGTCAGAAAGCGTGTTCGCCATCTGCTTTTCGCTCACTTCCGTTAAAACATCGGCCCGGACCCTTTCTTTGAGGCCCGGAATCATGCGGGAATATTCCTTGGCCTGGGGGTTACTGGGATCAAGCGCCAGAACGGTTTGAAAAGAGGCCTCCGCCGCTTTTAAATCTCCCTCCCGGAATTGGGTCAACCCTTCTTCTATTCCTCTAATTATTTTTTCCTGGCGCGCTTCTTTTTCGTAATTGGCGGCGGCCCGCGCGGCGTAAACGCCCAACCGAATAGATCCCCATTTTTTCGCGCCGGCGGGATCGGCCATCAAATCTTTCCAAACCTCCGAGGCCTCGAGCCACCTTCCCCCATTGAAATACCAAAAACCCTTGGCCGCCTGCCGGCTCTCTTCAGACGGAAAATGCCCCCCTTTTTCAAGGGCGGTTCCAAGGGTCACCTGCAAGCTGGCCAATCCTTGAAGGGCCGGTGAATATTGAGGATCTTTTTCAAGAACGCGGTGATACCAGTCACAGGCTTCCAAGAGTTTCCCTCGGTTGACGAGCCGGTTGGCTTCCTGAATCTTCCCCTGCATGGAATCCTGCCAAGCGGTGTCGGCCCGGTGTTTTCGGGCGGCGACGGAAACAAACTGATTTCTTTTTTTACCCCATTCTTTCTTGAGGGCTTTCAAACCTTTTGAGTTCACGCGAAGCAGTCGTTCCCGCGCTTTAGCGTTCTGAGGATCCAACCGCACCGCGTCCAAATTAAGTTCGATGGCTTTGGCATATTCTTTATTCCTTTCATGAGCGGCCGCCTCCGCCATCAAATCATTGACACGGCGACTCACGACTTCGTTCACCCAGGCCGGAACGACATCGACCGCCAGACCCGGCTTTAAACATGCCAACAAAAAGAAAATGAGCCCGAGGGCGGACTTCGGCCTGAAAAATTGGCCCAGCCGCTTCAAATTCTCTTGAATTTTGATGGCGGCCCGGGTCATGAATGTTTTCTCACCCCGGTTCTCTTCCAAAAGATAAATCAACGCGGGTAAAACGAACAGAGTGAGAACCACCGAGCTTAATAATCCACCGATGGTCGTAATGGCCATGGGTCGCCATAAATCCGACCCATTTCCTTTTCCCAAAGCCAAGGGCAATAGACCTAAAACCGTGGTTATTTTTGTCATTAAAATAGGACGCAGCCGGCTTGTCCCTGCGTCCAAAAGATCCGCAATGAGCTGAGGCCCGTCAAACTGAACAGGCCGAGTTCGGCGGTGGGCGTTAAAGTGATCCATAAACAAGATGGCATGATTAACCACAATGCCGCCCGTCATGAGAAGTCCTATCATTACCCCCATCGTCAAACTGGTTCCCGTGAGAAGAAGGGCGGCGGCCATTCCCACCGCGGACATAGGCACACTCACAAATAAAAGCAAAGGTTGAAAAAGGGACTCAAAAAAACAGGCCAAAACGCCATAAATCAATAGGCAGGTGAGGAGAATCGCGAGAACAAAGTCCTTTTGAGCCTGGCGGCGATCCTCATAATCCCCCCCAATTTCCGCCCAATAATCCGTGTTAAAAGGGATTTGCGCCAATAGAGCCTTGGTTTTTTCCGCCGCCCGTTCCAAAGACATCTTTTCGATGTTGGCGCTCACCTGAATCATTCGTTCTTTATTGTTTCGCCAAATTTCGGAGGGCGCCAAAGCGTAGTCAAACGTGGCAATTTGAGACAAGGAAACTTGGGTCCCGCGGGGCGATTCAATTAAAAGAGCCTTAACGGCGTCAATGGAATCCCTTTGGTCTGTTTGAAGACGGACGATGGTTTCAATTTCTTCGCCGGCCTGACGAAAATAAGTGGCTCGCAGACCCCGGGTTTGAGCATGGAGAACTTGTCCCACCTCGGTTGGGTCCAACCCGAAAAGCGCACATCGAGCCGGATCCACTTTGATCTCCACCTCCGGCCGCCCCGGCCGGTATCGTATTTTTGTATCCACAAAACCCGGGGTCTGACCCAAAAGGCCGGCAATCTGCATGGCGTAATCGGCGGTAATTTTTTCTTCTTCGCCGTAGATATTGACCGTCAATTCTTGGCCCACCTTGGCGGATGAAAAATAAACAAACGCCTCCTCTTCCTTACCAATATCCGACAAAACGGGACGAAGCTCGGCAATCACGTTCGTTGCAGACATCTTCCTTTTATTGGGAGGCTGAAGGGTGACATAGACTTTGGATGACCATCCTTCGATGCGGCTGGTGACCGTTTGAATACTCGATTGAGTTTTTTTGTGTTCCCGAATTTTTTGCTCCACTTCTTTAACAATTCGATCCGAAATTTCAAGGCGTTTTCCAGATGGGAGCTCGACAAAAACAATAAATTCACCCGACTCCTCGCCGGAGGAAAAGTTTTTTTCGATATGAAATTGGAAAATATAAACCGACCCCAAAAACAAGGCCATCGCGGCGCCCAACACTGGCCGTCGGCGGGCAATCACCCAAGGAAGTCCTTGGACATACCAACTTTTAATTTTTTCCAGATAATCTTTAACCCATTCCACTCCTTTTTCAGCTTGGGCCAACAAAGTGTCCCTAAATCGATAGGTCAAATAGGGAACCGTGGTCAACGCGATATAGAGAGAAGCGAGCAATGATAAGGTGATGGTCAACGCCATGCCGGCATAAAGAAGCTGAAGCTGCTTGGAGAGAATAAAAAATGGGACAAAAACCACCACGGAGGTGAGGGTTCCCCCAATAATGGCGGGAGTGACGCTTTCAGTGGCCCCCTGAATATCAAGGATTCCTTTTCCTGAAGTCTGCTTGGTTTGCTGGAAAATAATTTCCAGGACCACAATAGCGTTATCAATCAAAAGTCCAATCCCCAAGGCGAGGCCGGAGAGCGTGATAACGTTAACGGAAATCTTTTGGAGGTACATCAAGGCGATCGTAAATAGAACAGAAAGCGGAATGCTGGCGGCCACCACGGAGGCGGGTTTTATTCCCAGAAATAAACCAAGAACAACAAAAATTAGCAAAATCCCCACCAGGAGTGACTCCCGAACAGACGCCACCGCTTCTAAAATGGCTTCCGCCTGGTTGGAGATTTCCACCATGGCCACGTCGTCGGATAATGTTTTCTTGAAATCATTGATGAGCTTTTTGGTTTGCTTGACCACTTCAACGGTATTGGAATTGGAATCTTTTTGTATATACAAAGTCACCGCGGAGCTGGAATTGAGCCGAGACAAGCTTTCCTGTTCGAGAAAATCATCCCGCACCCGCGCAACGTCTTTAATACGCAGCGAGGACCCCTCCCGTGAGACGCCAATCACCGTGTTGGCGATTTCTTCGACGCTGAGGTATTGCCCGGTGGTTCGAATGGAGGTTTCAAGAGAGGCAGATTTGAGTTCGCCCGCCCGGACATTTATATTGGCCTCTTCGATTTCTCTCACAAGACGTCGAATGTCGTAACCGTGGGCAAACAACCGGTTTTTATCTACATCAATAATGATCTTCCGTTCCCGGCCGCCCGCCACATCAACATTGGCCACGCCCTTAAGCCGCAGTAATTTTTCTTTTAATTCCCGGTCCAAAATAGCTCGAAGTTCTTCGGGTGATTTCTTGGGGCTGGTAAAAGCCACAATGTGCACCGGCACATCCGACTCCCGGTAATGGGCAATAATAGGCGGTTCAATCTCCCGAGGAAGATCTCCCCTGATTTTTGAAAATTTTTCCCGCACGTCCAGCGCCGCGAAATCCATGGATGTTCCTGACTCAAACTCAATGGACACCACAGACTTCCCGTTGGCCGAATTGGAAATGACGTTTCTTAAATTTGAGACGCGGGACACCGCTTCTTCGATGGGTTTGGTGATCTGGCGTTCAATTTCGACGGGAGACATGCCGCCCCGCACGGGCGTTGTGACGGTGATGATGCCAAAGCTATTGTTGGGCTTGAGCTCGACCGGCAGGACAAGGAATGCCGCCACTCCCGCCAATGTGATGGCCATGAGGGTCACCCCCAACGCCACCGGCCTTGAAAGAGCAAAACCCGGGAACCGCCGCGCAAATGTAATCATCCCCGCGCCGAATAGAAAAATAAAAATGATCTGAAAACTCGTCATCTCTTTTTAACCCAAAATTTATTCTCTTCGACAAATAAAAATAAAGTCGGCAGGGCCACCAAAGTCAAGGCCGTTGAAACAACCAAACCAAAAATGACCGTGACCGCCATGGGAGATTGAAGTTCCGCGCCTTCCCCTATCCCCAAGGCTAAAGGGAAAAGTCCCACCACCGTCGAAGAAGCCGTTAAAAGTATAGGCCGGAGACGGGTTTGGCAGGCTTGTCTGAGCGCGTCAATTAAGGGCATTGAGGCATTTTCTTTCCGGGTCGAATTCACAAAATCTATGAGCACAATGCCGTTATTCACAACGATGCCTGCCAACAGCAAAAGACCCATTCCCGCCACCGCGTTCACCGTTTTTCCCATAACGAATAGGCCAATGGCCATCCCGATGACAGAAAGCGGAATTGAAAACAAAATAAGAAATGGCTGTTTCAAAGATTCAAATTGAACCGCCATCACCATGAAAACCAATAAAACGGAGACAAGGAGGATAAAAAAGAGACTGGTGAAAGATTCTTTTTCAGTTTTTTTCTCGCCGGCCAATTCCATGCTAATGCCCGGCGTTGTGAATTCCTTCATTAATCTTTTAAGGCGGTTGTTTGATGTGTTGGAAAAAGCGGGTGATTTATCCGCCTGAACCAAAACGAATCTCTCCTGGTCCAATCTTTGGATCTGAGACGGTCCTTCTCCAATTTCAAGCTGGGCCACGTCCTGTAATGGAATGGTTCCGCCATTTTGAGTGGGGAGGAGCAGACCGCGAAGTTCTTGAGAATTGCCGCGATCGCTTTCTCGAAGACGAACGCGGACTCCGATCTCTTTCCCTTCTCGATAAATCTCGGTCACGGTTTTCCCATGGTAAGCCACCATGGAAGTTTGGCCCAGATCGGCCACCGTAAGTCCCAATCGAGCCGCCCGCTCTTTTTCAATATTGACGCGAACCTCGGGCGCGAGCTCGATGGCGAGCGACCGCGTCAGCGCGACCAGCCCGGCCTTGGCGATGCTGTAGACCGGATAACCGGCGAGCGGCCGCTCGGCGTGGATGTC
>JAKLIS010000063.1:5311-7347 GCA_022709485.1 Elusimicrobiota bacterium
CGGCCAGTTTTGATTTAAGTTGAACCGCCGCCGCCGACAATTTCCCCAAGTCATATCCTTTCAAATAGACCATAAAAAAAGAGGTCTGACCTTGAGCAAAAGAAAGCGGGCCTCCGGTCACCGTGATTTCCGTCCGTCCCCCCTTCAAATCCAATGAGGCGGCTTTCATTCTTAAGTCGTTCATTATCTCTTCGGCCCGACGTTTTCTTTTCTTTTTTAAATCCACCAATATCCGGGCTTCGTTTTTGCCGAGCAATTCAAGACCTGAATCAGATGTTGAACCAACGGTGCAAGTGGTGTGATCGGTCTCTTTGAGAGTGCGGGAGAAATTATCGATCACCCGGGCAATTTCATCGGTCCGGTCAAGGCGAGTCCCGTTTGGCATCGTCAGTTTGATTAGAAATTGGTTGGCGTCCACGTTGGGCATAAATTCAGTGGGAAGGAGCTTAAGAATCAAGAGAGAAATTAAAAAAGCGATCAAGATTCCCCCCCAGACTTTTTTTGGAAATTTAAACGCGTAATCCAATTTGGGAAGATACCAGGCTTTTATTCGATCCATAACCGGAGTGGATTGAACCTCAACCTTCTGGGGACCCGCCCCCATCATAAAAGCCATCATCGGCACCAATGTGACGGAAACGACAATGGAGACAATTTGAGAAATAGTGACGGTGATGGAAAGATCTCGGAAGAGCTGCCCGAGAAGCCCGAGGACAAATAAAAGAGGCAGAAACACCGCAATAGAAGTGAGGTTGGAAGAAGCGACCGCCCCAGCCACTTCTTCGGTTCCCCGGATGACCGCCGTTTGGAGGGGTTCTCCCAGTTCGTTTTTTCGTCGATGAATATTTTCTGTGACACAAATAGAGGCATCTACCAACATCCCAAGCCCAAGCGCCAAACCGCCCATGGATATCGTGTTCAAAGACATTCCCAAAAAGCGCATGATAATAATGGTGATGAGCGCCGAGGCGGGAATCACAACACTGACAATCGTGGCGTCTCTCCAACTTTTCAAAAAGAAATAGAGAATTAAAAAAGCCAATATGCCACCGCCAAAAATGGAACCCAGAACATCGTTCACTCCCTTTTTAATGATGTCGGCCTGGTCATAAATAATAGAGAGGCTGATATCGCTGGGAAGCAGCGGCTGAACATCTTTGATGGCGGCCTTCAGTTTACCGGCGGTCCGAAGCGTGGAAGCGGAAGCCTGTTTTTGGATCATGAGAGTGATATTGGACTTTCCATCGTAGCGTGAGAAACTCACCGGGTCTCGCAGACCCTCGGTCACTGTTCCCAACTGAGCCACCGCGATTAAGCGTTCGTCGGCTAGCGCGGCGCGTTTTCTTTGGCGATCCATGGATGCCGTTGGTTTGGCGACGTCGGGTCGGCGATCCTGGCCGGGATTATCGATGGCGATGACGGCTTTTTGAATATCTTCGACCCGATCGAATGGGGACACAACGCGCACAGCATAGTCATAGCTTCCTTCTTTGGCGGTGCCGGCGGCGCCCCTATAATTGGCGCGCGCGAGCGCCTGATTAAATTGAATAATGGAAACACGGTTCGCGGCCAGGCGGGCTTGGTCCAAGTCCACATGAATCTCTTTTTCTGTGGTTCCGGAAAGCTGGACCGCCGCCACCCCCTCTACTTTCTGAAGCTTATTGGCCACTGTTTTTTGGGCGACGTGGGATAAAAATTCCGAATCAATGGATTCCGCCGCGTTTAAGGAGAGAATCAAAATGGGCGTATGAAATGGGTTGTATTTAATGACGAGGGGTTCTCTGACATCGGAGGGAAGCCTGCTTTTCACGAGATCCAATTTTTCACGGATATTGAGAGAGGCAAAATCCATGTTCGTGCCCCAGGCAAATTCCACAGTCACAACAGAAGTGCCTTCTTTAGAGACCGAATGGACCCGGCTCACATTTTTGACGGTTCCCACCGCCTCTTCAATGGGTTTGGTCACCAAATTTTCAATTTCTTGGGGAGCTGCTTGCGCGTAATGAGTAACGACGATGAGCTGCGGGAATTTCAAA
>JAKLIS010000064.1 GCA_022709485.1 Elusimicrobiota bacterium
CACGAGTAAAATTCGGGCGCTGGGATGGCGTCCTTCGTGCGGTTCTGCCGAAGCCGTCAGGCTTGCGGTTCGGCAAATTTTAGAAGGGAAAAAACTCCAGGGATGAAGGCCGCCATTATTGCCGGAGGTTTGGGAACGCGAATCCGCAGCCGCAGTGGCGAGTCGATACCAAAGGCGCTTGTCCCTGTGGCGGGGGAACCCATTATTTTTCGGCAGTTATCCCTTTTAAATCGATTTGGAATCAGCCATATCATTATTCTTGCCGGTCATCTCGGGACCATTCTTCAACAACAAGTTCAATCTCATCCGTGGGCGAAAAAACTAAAAATTGAATTTGCAATTGAACAAGAACCCCTGGGCACGGCCGGAGGGCTGTTAAATGCCCGATCCTTTTTTCAAAAAGACGATTTTTTGGCTATTTACGGTGATATTGCCGTGGAAATGGATCTTGATCGGTTAATAGGATTTCATAGGAATAAAGGGTCGGCGGCCACAATTGTATGCCATCCGAACAATCATCCTCAATCCTCTGACCTCTTGCGGGAAAATCCCCCGGACCAAGTTCAAGCCATCCTTCCTTCTAAAGGCCGTGCGCCGGGAAACTATCGTAATCTCGTTCCGGCGGGTGTTTATGTATTCTCTCAGGATATTTTCGATTTCATCTCTCCTCAGCCACCGCAGGACTTTATTTATGATGTTTTTCCCCGGATGCTCAAAACCGGGCAAATTATCGCTTTGTATAACACGACTGAATACTTACGTGACATGGGTTCTCCTGCCCGGTTCGATATGGTCGAAAAAGATATCGCTAGCGGGCTCATGGCCAAAATGAATGGCATCCATAAGCGGCCCGTCATATTTTTTGATTTGGATGGGGTCGTGAACGCGGATGTTCCGGGCCGAGGCATTACAAAACCGGAAGAGGTAAAACTATTACCCAGGGCGGCTGAGGCCATCGGTTTGGTCAATGAAACCGGGTGGTTGGCGGTCGCCGTCACCAATCGGCCGCAACTTGCAAAGGGATTTATTAACTTATTGGAATTAGAATCCATCCATGGCCGCTTGGAAATGGAATTGGGGGCCCATGGAGCTTGGCTTGACCGCATTTATTACTGTCCCCATCACCCAAAAAAAGGCTTTGAAGGTGAAGTCCCGGAATTAAAGGTGGTGTGTGACTGCCGTAAACCGCAAATTGGGTTGATGGAAAGAGCTTTTTTGGAACTGCCAGCCGACCGCCAGAATGCGTATATGATTGGAGATAGCGATCGAGATATGGATGCTGGGAAAGCTTTGAAAATTCCCTCTTATGGGGTTCGAACGGGAAATGCCTGTCAGGGAACCTCCCCGGACGTTTTATTTGACAATGTCTACGACGCTGTGCATTTTGCTATCTTTGAAGCCAAAAGGATGAAACCATGATTTTGACCAGGACACCACTAAGAGTTAGTTTTTGCGGGGGGGGGAGCGATCTCAAGGAATATTACCTCGAGCACGAAGGCGCCGTATTGAGTGCGACAATAAATAAGTATGTTTATTTATCACTTCATCCTTACTTTTACGGGAACAAATACTTTCTAAAGTACTCCCGCAGCGAACTTGTGGACGATTTGTCACAGATCAAGCACCGGATAATAAAACAAGTTTTTAAAGACTATAAAATCGGCTTTGTGGATTTTAATTCCAGTGCCGACGTCCCTTCTGGCACGGGACTGGGGTCTTCCTCTGCCTTCTGCGTTGGGCTCACCAATCTCTGCAACGCCTACACAAACCGTTATATGACCAAAGAAAATATCGCGAAATACGCCTCCCATGTCGAAATAGACTTGTTGAAAGAACCCATCGGCAAACAAGATCAATATTCCTGTGCGATTGGTGGCCTTAATTTCATTAGTTTTAAAAGGGATGAGAACGTAGTGGTGGAAAAAATTTACATGAATCCAGAAAAAAGGCGTTTATTGGAACAAAATTTAATGATGTTTTACACAGGACAAACCCGTGCCGCTAAAGAAATTCTCACCGAGCAAAGGAAAAACACCAAATCTTTACAAAAAACACAGCTTCTCCACAAATTGGTTGCTTTGGCCAGGGATCTCCAAAAAGTTTTGCTGACCGGCCAGATTGACCTAATGGGAGAGATTCTACATGAGGCCTGGCAGCATAAAAAGAAATTAGCATCCGGCATATCCAATTCGATGATCGATGAAAGCTATCGCCTTGCCATGAAAAAGGGGGCTTTGGGTGGCAAACTCTTGGGAGCCGGTGGCGGGGGATTTTTACTCTTTTACGTGAAGAAAAATCAGCAGGAAGGCGTCCGCAAAGCCCTTAAGAATTTGCGGGAGATGCCCATTCATTTTGATTATCAGGGAACTGTCGTCGCTCACCACGAGTGAATATGGCAGCTAGCGCGGTGTCCCTTTATCATTTCCCATCGTAAAATCAACTCGGAATTGAAAATCCTCACGGGAGCCCCTTAGCAACCATCCTGCCTCTTTTCTTAAGGATAACTTAAACAACCCTTAAGGCGATTTTAAGCCATGCTCCTTATCCTTAAAGTATGAAAAGGTTCATTGTTATCATCTTATTCGCGTTCGCGTCCGCGGGGTGCAATACAATTGGAGGAAGAAACAACACCAATGGCGAAATAGCCGATTTTTCTGGTGGATGGACAACCACGGAAACATCAAAGATCTCGGAGGTTTTAAGCAAGCCTTCCCCTGTCAATTTGGACATTTCCATTTCTCAAACCAACACGATTTTGCAGGGCTATTTCAAACTGAAAGCCGAGAATTTAAATCCTGAACCCTCTTCTACCCCTTATGACGGAGAAATTTTTGGTCAAGTCTATGGAAATCAACTCAAATTTAAATTGACGTTTGACAGCACCCATAAAACACTTAATGGTACGGGGGAACTCGCCAGTTCCTCTTCCGGAGAGGGAAAAGTCCTCAATGTCCATATCGACGGGAAAACAAACGAGGATCGATCTTTCAACTGGTCGGGCTTATTGGTTCGCGGCCCCGTCTTTTAAATAAAATCAACCAGAACTTTATACCCGTGGCTCATCAACAATGAATGGGGCCACGGGTTTTTTTGGGAGGATAAATAAAAGCCCGTTATGGGCCTTCAAAAACAGGTTTTTCTCGTATAAAAATCTCCCTGAAATAAGGGAGTATTTTTGGTATTATCCCGGCTTCCATAAAATTCTAAGGAGTTTGAACAAATGTCAAAACGTTGCGAATTTTCAGGGGTGGGACCGTCTACCGGTAATAACGTCTCCCACTCCAACCGCCATACCCGTCGGCGCTGGCTCCCCAATCTCAAAAGAAAAAGAATGTATATCCCCGAAGAAGACAAATGGGTCACCATGCGAGTGACAGCGGCTTCCATTAAGACTATTACCAAGCGTTCAGCGGCAAAATAAACCCTTCCTGATTCCGTCATTCGGACTTCCGGTGGCACATATGAACATTCATCAACAATTCATGCTCAGAGCCATTGAATTGGGCTACCGAGGCAAAGGACAAACCAAGCCCAATCCCTGCGTTGGATGCGTCATCGTCAAAGAGGCTAAAATTGTCGGGGAAGGATTTCACCAGGAATTCGGAGGCCCTCATGCGGAATTAAATGCCCTCCGCCAAGCAGGGTTAAGAGCAAAAGGAGCCACAGTTTATTTAACGCTGGAACCTTGCGCTCATTGGGGAAAAACACCTCCGTGTGCACCAGAGTTGGTTCGGGCCGGGATAAAAAGGGTTTTCATTGGAGTCCTTGACCCCAATCCCCTTGTGAAAGGCCGGGGGATTCAAATTCTCAAAAAAGCCGGCATACAAGTCACAATGGGGCTTGAGCAAGCGGCCTGCGAGGCCCTCATGAGGGCTTATTTATTTTGGAGAAAGGAAAATCGGCCTTTCGTCATCCTTAAGTCGGCTATGACCATGGACGGCAAAATCTCTTCCCGGACAGGCGACTCCAAGTGGATTACCAGCGAACTCTCTCGGTCCCTGGTCCATGAACTTCGATCTGACTCGGACGCGGTTTTGGTGGGTTGTAACACGATTATCAAAGATAATCCTCAACTCACGACTCATGGGAAGGGGAAAAATCCCATTCGAATCGTTCTAGACCCCCACTTAAGATGCCCCCACCAAGCCCGGGTATTTAATGACCGTTTAGCCCCCACGTGGGTGGTGACTCAGAAGGGGAACCATGCCAAGGAAAGCCTATTAAGAAAAAAAGGGGTGGAAGTTATTAGGTGTTTGCCTCGAAATGAGGGGTTCCCCTTAATAAATATTCTTAGAACTTTTGCGAAAAAATCTGTCTCTCAACTTTTTGTAGAAGGTGGGGGGGAAACTGCTTGGGGTTTTTTGAAAGCAGGTTTAGTAGATGAATTTATCCTGTTCATCGCGCCTAAAATATTAGGAGGTCGCGATGCGAAGACACCCGTTGAAGGATTGGGTTTTGATAAAATAAGAAACGCCTTGAATATGAGCATTATTTCCGCTTCTTCCTGCGGTTCTGATATCCTTATTCGAGGGAAATTGGCTCTCAAATCTAATAAATAAAGTTAAATACACACAGAAAGGAACTGAATAACAATGTTTTCTGGCATCATTAAAGAACAAGGAACCATCGTCCTCAATCTAGGCAAACGGATAGACATTATTAAACCATCTATAACCCGGAGCGGAGACAGCATCGCGGTCAACGGTGTGTGTCTGACTGCAGTGACGGCGAAAAAAACGAATAAGGGGGTCCTCGTCCGATTTGATTTATCCGAAGAAACTCTTCAAAAAACCACCCTTGGGGATTATAAAACCGGAACAAAGGTCAATTTAGAAGAAGCCCTATCTCTCAAAGATTCATTAGGAGGCCATATTGTCCAGGGCCATGTCGATGGGGTGGGAAAGGTTCTGAAGATTGTTCCCCAAAAAGAAGGGATGAAGACTATCTGGTTCGAAGCCCCCAAAACGGTGGCGGATTTCCTGGTAGAAAAAGGTTCGGTGGCCATTGATGGCGTGAGCCTGACGGTGGTCAATCTTCAAAAAACCAAATTTTCAGTGGCATTTATTCCGTTTACGCTGGAATGGACCAACATGGGACAACTCAAACCCGGAAACCGGGTTAATATGGAAGCCGACGTCATCGGTAAATACGTTTTGAAATACATCAAAAAATAATTAACGAAAAAGCTCTCTGACAATGAAAAATACGTTCTCAACGATCCCCGACGCCATCCGGCAATTCCGATCCGGAAAGATGGTTCTTGTCGTCGACGACCCCGATAGAGAAAACGAGGGAGATCTTATTATCGCCGCGGAAAAAGTAACCCCGGCCGCCATCAATTTTATGGCCAGGTTCGGACGTGGACTCATCTGCGTTCCGATGACCGCCGAAAGATTAGACGAATTAAAAGTTGACCCCATGGTGGTCCGGAACACAGAACTGAGAGAAGCCGCTTTCACGGTGAGTGTTGATGTTAAAAAAGGGACGACCACCGGCATTTCCGCCGCCGACCGAGCCAAAACCATTCATGCTCTCATCGATCGAAAAACCAAACCTGAAGATTTGGCCAAACCCGGCCATGTTTTTCCCTTAAGGGCCCGTCCCGGAGGCGTCTTGGTGAGAACCGGGCATACCGAAGCGGGAATTGATTTGGCGCGCTTGGCCGGCCTTTATCCCGCCGCTGTCATATGTGAAGTCATTGGAGAAAACGGCCGGATGTCCCGCCTTCCGGCCCTCAAAACTTTTGCCAAACAGCACAAAATGCCTCTTATCACAATCCAAGACCTCATCGCTTATCGGCGACGGCATGAAAAATTGGTGAACACATTGGTTTCAACCACGATTCCAACGAAGTTCGGCCTTTTTGAGATTCATTTATACGAAGATATTATCTTGAGAGAACATCATGTGGCCATTGTCAAAGGCAACGTCTTCGGAGCCAAGAACGTCCCTGTCCGAGTTCATTCCTCCTGTTTCACGGGCGACATCCTCCATTCTCTTCGGTGTGACTGTGGAGAACAGCTCAAAGCTGCCCTCGAAATTATCGGGAAAGCTGATAAAGGCGTCATCATTTACATGCACCAAGAAGGCCGGGGAATCGGCCTGGCCAATAAATTACACGCATACGAACTTCAAGAACAAGGACTTGATACCGTGCAAGCCAATTTAAAATTGGGGTTCCCGGCGGACTTGCGAGATTATGGAATCGGCGCTCAAATCATGGTGGATTTGGGTCTTTCTTCCATTCATCTGTTGACCAATAACCCACGAAAAATAGTGGGATTGGAAGGATATGGATTGAATATCACCAAGAGGATTCCGCTCGTGATCAAATCGAATCCTCATAACAAGAGATATTTGTCGACGAAACAAAAAAAATTAGGACACCTTTTATGAAAATCGCCGTCGCCGTTTCCGAATTTAATAACCAAATCACATCCCGACTCCTGCAGCAATGTCGGCTTGAATTAAAAAAACAAGGCGTTTCAGAAGGCAACATTCGGGTCATCTGGGTCCCTGGGGCGTATGAATTGCCCTTCGTAGCCAAAAGATTGGCTCTCACCAAAAAATTCGACGTGATTATCTGCCTGGGCTGCATCATCAAAGGGGGGACCGATCACGACAAATACGTCGCCCGGTGGGCTTCTCAAGGCATCGGCCAAGCCTCCTTGCAAACCAATGTCCCCATCCTGTTTGGGGTGCTCTCCGTCAAAAATGAAAGCCAAGCGCTGGCCAGGTCCAAACCGGGACCCCTGAACCGCGGAAAGGAAATGGCCGACGCCGCAATTGGAATCGTCGAACTTCTGAAGCGGGAAAGGATTTAGGGCCATGGGCGATCGCCGGAAAGGAAGAGAATACGCCCTTCAAGCGCTTTATTTGATGGATGTCGCCCACATGCCCGCCGAGAATGCCATCAACAGCGTTCTTAAAGGGGAAAAAATTTCCCCCAAACTTCGCGAATTTGCCGAACAATTGACCTTGGGAACAGAGAAAAATTTAGACCCCATTAACGAAGCCATCAAGAAATACGCGGATAATTGGGAAATCAGCCGGATGGCCGCTATTGACCGAAACATTCTCCGTTTAAGCGCCTTCGAACTGATGTTTGACTCGGAAACGCCGATTTCCGTCATCATCGACGAAGCGGTTGAAATCGCCAAGCACTTTTCAACGCCGGATTCCGGAAAGTTTGTAAACGGAATTCTGGATAAAATAAAATTCGAAAGGCCGGCGGGAAAGGCCGAGGGGGAATAAAGATTCAAGGCGTCATTCCCGCGAAGGGAA
>JAKLIS010000065.1 GCA_022709485.1 Elusimicrobiota bacterium
AATTTTGGAAAAACTTTCAAAATCGTCGTTTTCACAGTTGCAGTGAAACATCGCTCCGGTTAAAAGCGGAACGGCCTCTGAAATTTCATCTGGATCCAACGCGCCAAGCCGGGAATAGATGCGGGCCGGGTCGGCCAAATCAAACCCCGAATGACTGACCCCCGGATTAATCCGAAGCCCCACCGGCATCCCGGCAACAAGCGGCCGAAACCGCTTTAGCTGGGAAACAGAATTGAAAATAATCTTGGTGGCGATTTTTCTCACCGCTCTGACCTCGTCCTCAGACCAAGCCACGCTGTAGGCATGGACTTCTTTCCCGAATTTTTCCGCGCCCAAGCGCGCTTCATAAAGGGAACTAGATGTGGTTCCATCCATGTATTTTTTCATCAGGTCAAAAACAGCCCAGGTGGAAAAGCATTTGAGGGCCAAAACAGATTTGGCGCCGCATTTTTTCCGCACCCACTCAATTATCTTTAGATTCTTCAAAAGCCTGGTTTCATCAATTAGATAATAGGGGGTCGGGAGAACATTTTTGTTCTCAGAAACCACCGCCTCGATGGATTTTTCTTTTTTGTTCATTTCTCTATTCGTATTAAAAATTTTTTACTTCTATAGTACAAGATTTTTTCTGCCGTCATTCCCGCGAAAATAGGAATGACGACAGATTTTGCCATCCGCGTTTCACTCCCCAAATTTTTGTATATTCATGAATAGTTGAGCATATGGTTAGCAATAAACTTCCCGTCAACGAGCTGGTTTTTAAAATTAAAACGGATTTCTTAAGGTCCCTAGCTCATCCCACGCGCCTGGCCATTATTGAATATTTGAAGAGGGGAGAATCAACGGTGGGACAAATGGTGACTGATCTCGGGCTTGAACAATCCGGCCTTTCCAAACATCTTTCCACTCTAAGGCAGGCGGGCATCCTGTCATCGCGCCAGGAAAAGGTGAGCGTTTACTACACCATTAAAGATAAGGAAATTTTTGACGTCCTTCGGCCCATCGCCGAAATTCTCAAAAGGAAATTGAAGGAAAGTGAGCACATATTGTCGGGCCTTGGGAAGATGTAAGAAATGGATTTGGATTTTTTTGACTTATGTATGCATTGATGAGCATATTGCCATATTAATCAAACTTCATTAAAGAAGAGATAAAATGAAAAAAATAAAAAGAAAAACGTTTCAAAATTGGATAGCCACGCGGATGGAAGTCGGCAGGCTCTTGGGTCTGAAAAATAAAAGCCTTTGCCGCTTAGAAAAATGGGCGGGCATTCAATCAACCTCGACCAAAACCAAATATTCACCAACGGAATTCAGACGGCTTAAAAAGCGAATTTCCGAGCTTCGGCGGCATGTCACTTTTTAACAAAAAGGGGGGCAGTTCTTATGGCAGACTTATTCAAAACAAAAGGCAAATCAAACACTTCCGGAAATCAGGCCTCTTCAAAATCGTCAGTGACGATTGACTTCCCAAGAGAGCGAGACGTCGTCATATCAGGCCATTATGCAATCCGCATTTCAGGAAATTCATTGCACCCGGCCGAGGTTTCCATTAATAATGGGAACTGGAAAAGTTGCCGGATGGACGGCGGCTATCATTGGTTCGACTGGAATCCAGAAAAACCGGGAACATATAAATTGCTGGCGCGGCTGAAAAGCGGTTTGGGAACATGGGAAACATCCCCCGAGCGGACGTGCGTGGTGATGCACAAGAAAGGAAAATAAAACCTAAACAACGAATCCCCTCTGGAGCTAGCCCACGCCAAATCTTGGCGTCGGCTAGCTCCACTTGCATAACAAAATCACACAAACTCAATCTTTAACAAATTTATGAAGTTAACCGTAAGAGACGTTTCAAAAATGCTGAATGTTTCAGAAAAAGTTGTTTATACCTGGATTTACAACGAAGAACTTCCGGCGTATAAAATGAACGACCAGTTTCGTATCAACCAGACGGAGCTCATGGAGTGGGCCGCCTCCCGGAAAATTCCCGTTCCTTCCGCGAAAGTTCGAAACGCCAAAGCTTCCCCGAAACCGAGTTTGACTCACGCCCTTGAAAAAGGCGGAATTGTGTATGGGGTCAAAGGGCGGGATAAGGCGTCCGCTCTAAAGGAAGTTGTGCAAATCATGAAACTTCCCCAAGGAATGAATCGGAATAATCTTCTTTCAATATTATTAGCTCGGGAAGAATTAGCCTCGACGGGGATTGGAAACGGCATCGCCATCCCTCATGTGAGAAATCCTATCGTCATCCCGGTCCTTCATCCCACCGTCACGCTGTGTTTTCTAGATCAACCAGTGGATTTCGGCGCTCTGGACGGGAAACCGGTCCACACGCTTTTTACCCTCTTAAGCCCCACTATTCACACCCACCTTTTCTTGATCTCGCGCCTCTCTTTCGTGTTGCACGACGAAAGATTCAAGAAAATTTTGGAATCTCGAGGCAGCCGTGAAGAAATGATGGCGACCCTTCGTTCGGTGGAAGAGAATTTGGATAAGAAATGATTCTCTTTTTGATTGCTGTGGCGATATGGGTTTCGACCGGTATCTCGGCTTTGGTTTTCAGCCGACGATACGCGGTTTCAAGTTGGATTGGAGCGGGGGGCGCCATTCTCGGGTGCCTACTCGCCCTCCACTCCGCCCTTCAAGCCATTCTGGGGAACCTTCTTCAATCTTTCCAATTTCCATGGAGCCTTCCATTTGGATCTTTTTACCTGAAAATGGACCCCTTGTCGGGATGGTTTTTACTTCCCATTCTCGGCCTCTCCATCATGGCAGCCCTTTTCGGCACTGAATACATGGCCGCTTGGCGAGATCGTCCTTCCGCGGGGGGATCTTGGTTTTTTTTCAACATTTTAATCGCCAGTATGAGCCTGGTCGTCGTGGCCCGGGATGGGGTTTTGTTTCTTCTGGCCTGGGAGATCATGTCTCTTTCTTCCTTTTTCCTGGTGACGTTTGAACATCAGAAGAAATTCGTCCGGGACGCAGGCTGGAATTATCTGGTCGCCACACACGCCGGAACGGCGTGCTTGTTGGCCCTTTTTGTTCTTATGGCCAAATCAACCGGCAGCTTTAGTTTCGACGCCTGGCTTGAAAAGGGAGTTTCACCTTTTTCATCAATCGTGTTGTTTTTGTTGGCTGTTGTCGGTTTTGGGACAAAAGCGGGATTTGTTCCCCTTCACATCTGGCTTCCCGAAGCGCACCCGGCGGCGCCAAGCCATGTTTCAGCCCTGATGTCGGGAGTCATGATTAAAACGGGAATCTATGGGTTGGTCCGGCTGCTCTCTTTTTCCGAAGTCCCTCCCGAATGGGGATGTTGGATTTTAATCGGAATCGGAGCTTCGTCGGGTATTCTGGGAGTTTTGTTCGCCTTGGCCCAACATGACTTAAAAAGACTCTTGGCTTACCATTCCATTGAGAATATTGGGATCATCAGCCTCGGCTTGGGCGTTGGTTATTTGGGTTTGTCTATCCATTCTCCGGGGCTCGCCATTTTAGGGTTTTCAGGCGGGCTTCTTCATGTTTTAAATCACGCGCTTTTTAAGGGTCTTCTATTTATGGGGGCGGGATCACTTTTACATGGGACGGGCACCTTGGACATCGAACACCTGGGCGGGGTCATCAAGAAAATGCCCTGGACTGGATCAACTTTTTTAATCGGCGCCGCCGCCATCGCGGGCCTCCCTCCGATGAACGGTTTTATTAGTGAATTCCTTATTTATTTGGGCGCTTTGAAAGGGATTGGAACCCTGCATGGCTCCCCCCTTGTCTTTTTGATCATTGCCGCGACGAGTTTGACTTTGATTGGAGGACTCGCACTTGCCTGCTTCGCAAAAGCATTCGGGGTCATTTTTCTGGGTTCTCCCAGAAGCAAACACGGGCATGATGCCCACGAAAGCGGCTGGGGCATGCGCCTTCCGATGATCAGTTTGGCCGCGGGTTGCGCCGCGGTTGGGTTGATGGCGCCCTTGGCGTTTTTAATCTTACGACCTGTTTTAACTATGGTGTGCCGAATAGAAGCATTGGCCGCCCAGGAAATCTTCACCCAAACATCGATGACATTATTTTTCGTGGTGTTAACCGTTCTTGGATTTTTGGGGTTGGCGGGTTTCTTATGGGGTCTTCGGCGATGGCTCCTCTCCGGCAAAACCATCCATGAAAGCGTCACCTGGGATTGTGGGTATGACGCGCCGTCTCCTCGCATGCAATACACCGGCTCCTCATTTGCCCAACCATTAACTTCTCTTTTTAAATCAATTTTGCGCACGCAGAGAAAAATTTCTCCCCCTTCCGGATTTTTTCCCATACACGCTTCTTTTTTCACATCCGCTCCGGATGTTTTCGTCAGGACGATCATCCGTCCCTTTTATCACGCGGTGCGGTTTGGGTTTTCAAAAATGAAGTGGTTTCAACATGGGCGGGTCAACGCCTATATTCTTTATATCGGCCTCACTTTGTTAATCCTTTTAATTTGGAATTTACGGTAATGTGCCGATGATAATTGAGCAATCACTTTCGATGATTTTTCCACTCCTTCTGGCCCCGCTCATGCTCGGCTTGATTAATCGGACAAAAGCTTTTTTTGCCGGACGGGTGGGCCAGCCTTTGCTTCAAGTGTACTTTGATCTATTTAAACTGCTCAAAAAAGGGGCGGTGTACAGCCGAACTACCTCTTGGATTTTCCAGGGCGGGCCGATGATTGGACTAGCTGCTTTTATCGCGTCTTTGCTTATGGTTCCTTTTGGCGGCGTTCCGGCCCTCATTTCTTTTGCCGGAGATTTTATTCTACTGGCATATCTCCTGGCTCTCGCCCGTTTTTTTGTCGTTTTGGCCGCCTTAGATACCGGCTCCAGCTTCGAAGGCATGGGGGCCAGCCGAGAAGTGACATTTTCCACTTTCGCCGAACCCGTTTTTTTTATCGCGATGTTTGCTTTGGCTCGACTGAGCAATGGCGCTTCCCTTTCGGAATTTTTGGCCTCCCAACCACGACTTTGGGCCCCCAATATCCCCCTTTTCTTTTTGATCTCCATTGCCGTTTTTGTGGTCTTGCTTGCTGAAAACGCTCGAATTCCTGTTGATGATCCAAATACCCATTTGGAACTCACTATGATCCATGAAGTGATGGTTCTCGATCACAGTGGGCCGGATTTGGCTTTTATTCTATATGGATCGGCTCTCAAACTGTGGATTTTTGGGGCCATTTTAATGGGCGTATTGATTCCCATCAAAGTGGAACCGACCATTTTGGGCCAGGTGACGGCTCTGGCCGGTATGGCCGTTCTCTCTATAGCCATTGGTTTGGTGGAATCTATTATGGCCCGGCTCAAACTCGGTCGCATTCCCCCCCTCCTCATTGGCGCCGCGGGCTGCGCTTTATTCGCTCTTCTTTTGGTTCTGCGAGGTCACCCATGACAACATGGCTGGATGGATTATTGATTCTTATGGTTTTGACCGGTTTTCTCCTGTTGGGATCCAGTCGTCTGGCGGAAAGCATTCGGATGGTGGCCATGCAGGGACTGGCACTGGGATTTCTGCCGATTCTTCTTCATTCTGATGAAATAGGCATCCGACTCATTCTTCTTTCGCTCGGAAGCATGGCTCTTAAGGGACTTCTTTTTCCCCGGCTTCTTCTTCGCGCGGCCAGAGAAGCCCGCATCAAAAGAGAGATTGAGCCGTTTGTCGGGTTTACGATGTCGTTACTCACAGGCATCGCCATCATATGGATTTCTTTTTGGCTGAGTTCCCGGCTCCCCCTCACGGAATCGATTCGTTCAACCCTTATTGTCCCCGGAGCTCTTTTTATGACCCTCACGGGATTTTTCCTCATTGTCAGCCGGAAGATTGCCATATCGCAAGTTCTCGGTTACCTGGTGATGGAAAACGGGGTTTTTGTGTTCGGCGTGGCCATGGCAAAAGATCAGCCTTGGCTGATCGAGTTGGGGGTTTTGTTGGACGTGTTTGTGGCCGTTTTTGTCATGGGCATCACAATTTTCCACATCAACCGGGAATTTGATCATATTGATTCCGATCGATTGGCTAATTTAAAGGACAGCGATTCATGATCACTCTTCTAATTTTGGGGCCTTTGCTGGGGGGATTGGCATCTTTCCTTATCCGATCGGAATTAATGAGGAGAGTTATGTTTCTGTCGGTAGCGGCCATTCACTTGGCGCTGAGCGTGGCCTCTTGGTTTTTCTCCCCTTCCCCGGCATTAAACGGCTGGCTGGCGGTGGACGATCTGGGGCTTCTTTTTCTGACCATCACCAGTGTTTTATTTTTTGCGGCCGCCATTTACGGCGTGGGTTTTTTAAGTCGAGAAAAACACGGGGATCGGCTCGATTATGAAGAAGGAACAATATTTTCAAACGCGCCCGAAGCTGTTTTCATGGGATGTCTTCTTTTCTTTCTGGCCTCAATGACTTTGGTGGTGACAAGCCAGCACTTTGGCCTCATTTGGGTGGCCATTGAAGCCACCACCCTTTCCAGCGCCCCTCTCATTTATTTTCACCGCCACCACCGCTCTCTTGAAGCGGCCTGGAAATATCTTTTGATTTGTTCGGTGGGCATCGCCCTCGCCCTTTTGGGAAATTTTTTCTTGGCTGGCGCCGTTTCCGAAATAAAAGCGGGCGCGCATCCGCTCGTTTTAAAAGATCTGATTAAAAATGCTTCTTTATTTAACCCGCTTTGGCTCAAGGCAGCTTTTATTTTCTTTCTTGTCGGTTATGGGACCAAAATGGGATTGGCCCCTCTTCACACGTGGCTTCCGGATGCCCATAGCGAATCTCCTTCCGTGGTATCGACGCTTTTATCCGGCGCCCTTCTTAATTGCGCTTTTTTAGGGATCTTAAGGATTCATCAAGTGTGTCTGGCCGCTGGTTTGGGCGGTTTTTCGTCTTCCCATTTTGTTGTCTTTGGGCTGATTTCCATGGGCGTGGCCGCGGTATTTATTCTGGGTCAAAATGATTTCAAACGCCTCTTGGCTTATTCCAGCGTTGAACACATGGGGATCTTGGCGCTGGGAACGGGCCTCGGACAGGCGGGCATGTTTGGATCTCTACTCCATGCCGTTAATCATTCCTTGGCCAAAGCCATGCTCTTTTTTGTGGCCGGGAATATTTTTATATTTGGAAAGTTAAATATATCGAATGGATAGAATAACGAAAATAGCGTTGGTCAGCCTGGGATGCCCCAAAAACACCGTCGACAGCGAGGTGGTGGCGGGAATGATAACCGCCGGAGGTTACCGG
>JAKLIS010000066.1 GCA_022709485.1 Elusimicrobiota bacterium
GAGGATGAAAAAATCCGAATGGTAAATTTTATGGAAAAGGCTCAAGGGCGATATATATTTTTGATTCAGACTTTTCTTCTCCTCCTGCTGTTATTTATTCCCTCCCGCGTTTCGTTGCATTTGCCAACAGTCATGAAATATATGGGTTTGGTCTTTCTTATCTTGGGGGGAGTTTTTACAGTTTATTCTATTTATACCCTCAGAAAAAATTTGACCCCATCACCCACGCCTCGAGTCGGAGGAAACCTTGTTACGTCTGGATTGTATGGCGTTGTGCGCCATCCGGCGTATTCCGGTATCCTGCTGACGGCTTTGGGATTAAGCTTTCTAATGAACGATTTAATAAGACTGGCACTCACAGTTATATTGCTGATTTTCTTTGATGCCAAATCACGCATTGAGGAAGGTTGGCTTGAGAAGAGTTATCCCAAATACATCAAATATAAAAATCAGGTGACCAAGAAATTTATTCCCTGGGTGTATTAAATCAGGATTGGGATCCAGTGGCGGTGGTTCCGGTTAGCGGTGGAAGTCGCCCGCGGCTTCGGGCTGATAAAGCAATTTTTGAATCTGGAACCTCCGAAGTCCGCCAGGGGTCATCCATTCAACCGTGTCGCCCACCCGGTACCCTAACATGGCCGTCCCGATAGGCGCCAGCACTGAAATTTTATTTTCATCTACGTTCGCTTCATCGGGGAAAACCAATGTATAGGTTTCCACTTCTCCACTCTCCAGATCTTTTAGGCGGATTTGTGAGTTCATGGTGACCACATCGGTTGGCATGAGGCGGGATTCAACAACCTCTCCCCGCTCAAGTTCCTCACCCAGGTCGCTAAGATGCGCCATATCCCGGCTGCGCTCATTGAATATTTTTAAAATCAAATTCTTAAGTCGATCCCGATCTTGTCGCGTGATAAAGATTTTTCCATTACGCATAAAAATACCTTCCCAATTCATATATTCGAACAAAACAAAATTTTAAGTTAAAATTCTTTCTTCTTCAAGGAAAAGGAATCGATAAGGATGAATTATCAAGATATGTCGAAAGAGGAATTGATTAAGTTGGCGCAGGGCCTCGCGCATGAGGCCTCCCGCGCGTCAGCTATCAACACGAGTCTCCAATGGTTCGAGGAATCCATGCAAAAGCAAACGCATTCGTTGCGAGAACGAGTCAAGGAATTGACATGCGTGTATGAGACGATCCGAACCTTTAGGCGAATTGATCTCTCATCTAGTGAAAAACTTCAGACCATTGCCGAATTGATTCCTGGCGCCATGCAGTATCCCGAGGCGGCCTGCGCCAGGATTATTGAAAAACAAAGAGAGTTTAAAACACCTAATTTTGATCCCTCTGCCCGGTGGAAAATTTCTTCCGGGATTTTGTCGTTGGGACAATTTATCGGTCTGGTCGAAGTCCGGTATTTAAAAGAATTTCCCAAGCGCGATGATGGGCCGTTTCTAAATGAAGAGCAAGCGCTTGTCCGCGTGCTGGCCGAAGCAATTGGTTTGGCGTTGGAAAAAAACGCGGTCCCTGTGGTTAACGAAGTTTAGGCCAAAACGATATGCCTTTGGAAGAAACACAATTCCCGCCCGATAAAAATTACACGGTTGACGAGCTTTTTATCGTTATTGAGGAGATGAATCAGGAAATAATTAAGCTCGGCGGCAAACGAGATGAAAGGAAATGGCTGGAAGGGGCTTTAAGGCGAAGAACTCAGGAGTTGTCGGAACGAATGAAAGAATTGGAATGCCTTCGCAATCTTCTTCGATTGAGCCTCAAGCTGGAAAATCCCTTTGAACGTGGAGCCGAAGAAATGATCAAGATCATTAAAAACGCCTGGCAGTACCCGGAGGCCGCTTGCGTCAGGATCAAATATGACGATTATGAAGCAAAATCTCTAAACTATTTTAACGGCGGAGCGAAACAGATAGAGCCGATTATGGTGAATGGGAAACGGCGGGGCGAAATCGAAGTCGGTTATATGTCCAAAAAGCCCTATGTGTGGCAGGGTCCGTTTTTCAAAGAGGAAGCGCAGCTTTTGCGGGCCATATCACTCCTCCTTTCCCTCCTCATTATTCGAAACGAGCAGTCCCGGCCGCATTAACCAGATATGTCTATTTACCAATTGATCATTATCGCCGGCCTTTTTTTGGTTGTCAGCGTTTCCTTGAGCAAAATATCTGAGCGCTTCGGCGTTCCGGCCCTCCTGGTATTTCTGGGCATTGGAATGCTGGCAGGGTCGGACGGCCCCGGGGGCCTCTATTTTGACAACGCGTGGTTGAGCCAAGCTTTGGGAACGGTGGCGCTGGCCTTCATCCTATTTGCCGGCGGACTGGAAACCGATGTCGAGTCTGTGAAAACGGTGATGAAGCCGGCGATGTCGCTGGCGACCCTGGGTGTTTTCATTACAGCTTTTATTACCGGCGTGTGCATTAAAGCGATTCTTGGTCTCTCCTGGCTGGAGAGCCTTTTGATCGGATCCATCGTTTCCTCTACGGACGCGGCGGCGGTGTTCGCCGTCTTAAGATCAAAAAACATATCGCTTAAAGAGCCGTTGAGGCCGCTTCTCGAACTTGAGTCCGGCAGCAATGATCCCATGGCTGTTTTCCTGACCATCGGCTTCATCGAACTCCTCAAAAATCCAGGCAAGTCCATTTGGATTCTGGTGCCGCTGTTTTTTCAACAGATGCTCTTGGGGTTCCTGTTCGGTTATGTAATGAGCCGGTTGTTTATTTTCATCATAAACAGGATCAATCTGGATTACGAGGGGCTATATCCTGTTTTGAGTTTGGGATGGGTTTTGTTGACGTATGGAGTTACCGCGTGGCTGGGAGGGAGCGGATTTCTCGCCGTTTATGTCGTGGGCCTGCTGCTCGGGAAATCCATTTACTCGCATAAGAAGAGCTTGATCCGTTTCCATGACGGGAACGCTTGGCTTATGCAGATTGTCATGTTCCTGACACTGGGGCTCCTTGTGTCCCCCAAACAGCTCGGGCCCGTGGCGGGAAAGGGGTTTCTTATTTCCGGCGTGCTTATATTTTTGTCTCGGCCGATCAGCATCTTCTTGGGACTCCTCTTTTCTAAATTTAATCTCAAAGAAAAATTATTGATCTCCTGGGTTGGCCTTCGGGGATCGGTCCCCATCGTCTTAGCCACATTCCCGCTTTTGGCGGGGCTTGACCCGAACCATTTCATCTTCAATTTATGTTTCTTTATCGTCATAACCTCCGTTCTCATTCAGGGAACGACGATACCCTATGTTGCGAAGCTTTTGGGAGTGGACGCCCCTTTTGTCCGGAAGCGGCGCTATCCGATTGACTTTGAGGGCTCGAGCAAAGCCAATATGCAGCTGGAAGATTTTATTGTCCCTTTTGGGTCTAAGGCGGCGGGAAAGCCGATTCTCAAACTGGGTTTTCCAAAAGACAGCTTAATCACGTTGGTCATTCGAGACGATAAATACATCACGCCAAGGGGCGACACGCTTCTTGAAGAAGGAGACGTCTTGCTAATCCTTTCCAGCCGAGAAAGCCTTCCCAAACTTCAGAGCCTCTTGAATAAATGAAAATCGGTTCAATAAATGGGATTAGCCTGCTTTCACACGTAGATGTTGCAGCGGGGCATTGGGGGTTAGCCCACCGATTTCTTTTGCCACGGCTTTCGTGCCTTTTCCCTTCTTCTTGGATTTCGTTGTCACGTTGACTCTCCCTTGATTAATGTCAGGCCCAAATGGCTGCATGCCTATTACTTGGGGAGACACCAATGGCAATTCGCATGATGCAATAATGTTTCGCAGATATTTTCGTATCATTATGGAACCATGCTCTTCGGCATGGTTTTTTATTTACCGGAGAAAGAGGAGGGATTAAAAGGTGGCATTCGAAATCGCGGATTTATTCAAAATTTTATTTTCAGTTATTGCCGGCGGAATTATTGGTTTTGAGCGGGAATTCCGCGACAAAGCGGCTGGCCTTCGAACGCTGATTTTTATTTCCCTCGGTTCGACGATTTTCACCATGCTTTCAGCCAAACTCGCGAACGGAACCGATCCGACTCGGATCGCCTCCAATATTATTAACGGCATCGGATTTTTGGGAGCCGGCGTTATTCTTCGGGAAAGAGGGCGGATAATTGGGATTACGACCGCGGCAACCATCTGGTTTACGGCGGCGGTCGGCATGGTGATTGCCGGTGGTTATTACCTGTTGGCCCTGGCCATCTTAATCATTGCATTGGTTGTTTTATGGTTTTTCCCGCTGGTAGAACGTTGGATCGCCGCCATTAGGGAGGAACGGAATTATGAAATCGTCTGCGCTCTGAGCCAAGACAGAGAGTCGCAGCTGAAAGCGGAATTTCAGCGTTACGGTCTTTGTGTTAAAACCTTTCAGCAGAAAAAATCAGGCAATACTCTTCATTTTTATTGGCGGGCCAGCGGGTCGAGAAAGAGCCATGAAAAACTTATTCAATACCTTGTCTTGAACGAGGAAATCCAGGAGTTCAATATTTGAGGGTGGCAAACCTTCGCCGCCATGGGAGGTAGATCATGCGGACCCGTTTTAAAATAAAAGACGGTTCTTTGGCTGAATGTGATCAGGATAACGCGTCTATCGTCGTATACAGCCGGCCCGACAACGAAGAGAAGCAACAGCTGCTTGAGGCTCTGGGCCACGATTCGCACGATTTGGAGTCCGCCTTGGACCCTGATGAAATCTCTCGAATTGAGTTTGGGCCTGACGACGCGTTCATCATTTGGAAACGTCCCAACAATGTTTCTTTCGATCAGCAGTTGCGCTTTGAAGAATCATCCATCGGTCTTTTTCTAAAAAGAGACCGGCTAACTATTATAGTCGGGGATTTTCAGTCTCCTTTCGACGGCAAGCAGTTCCAAAAAGTCCGCTCGCTAAACGGTGTTCTTCTCAAATTATTTCTGGAAACCATCCGCCATCACTTAAACCATTTGAAGGCGATCAAACAGTTAACTGCCGACCTTCAGGTAAAGCTAAATAGGTCCATGGAAAACCGGTACTTTCTTCAAATGTTTAATTTGAGCGAAAGTCTGATCTATTACCTAAACGCCATCGAATCCAACACTTCCGTCTTGGTGAAAATCCGGGCCAACAAAGAGAAGATCGGGTTTTCCGATGAGGAGAAAGGAATGCTGGACGATATCATTATTGAGCACGAGCAATGTATCCGGCAAACGCGGATCTATTCTTCCGTCTTATCCGGGCTCATGGATGCCAGAGGAAACATCATCAATAATAATATGAACGTCCTTTTAAAAGATTTGACTTTAATTAACGTGGTTTTTTTGCCGCTCAATTTGATCGCCAGTATTGGCGGCATGTCCGAATTCAGCGCCGTGACTTCGGGAGTTAATTGGAGGATTTCTTACTCGGTTTTTGCGATAGGGATGCTGGTCATTGGCTGGCTCACGTGGATGCTTCTCGCTTGGCGGATTAGCCGAAATCGGCGCGCTGAATTTAGAAAACATTCTTAGGGAATGGGGCCATTTTTTGGGCCCGTGGCTGATCAGTGGGTCTTCCATTCTTACCCTCCTTGTCAAAATTAATTCCAACCTATGCGGGGGGCATTTGGTAATCTTGCCGACGGCTTTTATGGAATTCCTATCACGCCTTGAAAGAAAAATCGGATGGTTGAGCATCACCAACTTGCCCCTTTACTTAGTGGCAACGCAGGGGCTGGTGTATGTCTGGATTTATCTTAATCCGGAACAAGTAAACCAGCTCGTCCTGATTCCTGATGCGGTCATTTACGGGGGACAATATTGGCGGCTTTTAACTTTTCTTTTCGTTTCCCAGATGATTTCTCCTCTTTGGCAGATTTTTTATCTTTATTTTCTTTATTTCTGCGGAATGGCGTTAGAAGAGGAATGGGGCAGCTTTCGGCTCACCCTTTTTTACCTGATTGGGGCTTTGGGAACCATTGCGGCGGGCTTTTTTTTGGGAAGCGTGCATGGAGGACTTTTCTTGAATACCAGCCTTTTTCTGGCCTTTTCCACGCTTTATCCCAATTATGAAATTTTGGTGTTTTTTATTCTTCCGGTTAAGATGAAGTGGGTCGGTTTATTCACCGCGGCCTGTTACGTATGGTTGCTTCTGATATTACCGGGGTACGCGAAGATCGCTATCTTGGTGGCTTTGGCCAATTATTTCTTGTTTTTTGGCGGGTCGTTTTTTGGTCAAATAAAAGCCTTTATCCGACGAGAATCGTTCAAGCGGAAATACAAGGAGTAAAGGGGAATTTTTCCTCTCCATGTCTTATCAATGGAGGGGGGTGGGGGAGGAAATTAATTGCCCCACCCGAACCCCTGCCTGCGGCAGGCAGGCTCCCCATTGTGAAACATGGGGAGGGACAAAAAACAATGGACTTTAATTATGGAACTAACTGAATTAAATAAAGCAACCACCCCTTTGATGCAGCAATACCTGCGTCTCAAAGAAAAATACCCCGATGAAATCCTTTTTTTTCGGCTCGGCGATTTCTATGAAATGTTCTATGAAGACGCAATAAAGGCCTCTCCCATTCTTGAGGTGGTTCTCACCAAACGCCAGTCCACCCCCATGTGCGGCGTGCCGTATCACGCGGCCACCAGCTACATTTCAAAGCTCCTCAAAGCGGGAATTAGCGTGGCGGTGGCGGAGCAGTTGGATGACCCCAAAAAAACCAAAGGAATGGTCAGGCGCGACGTCGTCCGGGTTATCACGCCCGGAACCGTTCTGGAAGACGAACTTCTCCCTTCAAAAGCGAATAATTTTTTGTTGGCCATCGCCGCTGAGGCCAAAGGGAAAAAAGGGGAGGGCCATTGGGCCCTTTGCGCCGCGGACATTTCAACCGGAAAACAGTGGGTGGGAGAAGTAGAGTCCGATTTTCAGTGGAATATTCTTAAGGCGCAAGTGGCCGCCTTGAGTCCCAGTGAGATTTTGGTGGTGGGAGAAGGAAGCCGTCTCCTTGATCCGATTTTGGGGACTCAGGTTCCGTTAAGATATGAGCCGGTTCCCTCGAAAGCGGGGGGACTTTCAGCCCAGGCGCTCCAATCCATCCGGCTCTTTTTAGAACGCCATCACGCCGCTGTCCTGCCGGGATTGGGGGAGCCAGCGCCTCTTCCCATTGAATCCGCGGGATATATGTTT
>JAKLIS010000067.1 GCA_022709485.1 Elusimicrobiota bacterium
CCAAACGCACCGTGTTTCCATCCTTCTACAAATTCCCAGTCCTCTGCTAAAACCTCAGACTTTCGCGGATTATGAACGGGTTTCTCGAACTAATAATGTTATCACCCGTCAGAAGACTTGGACCCAAATTCCAGGCCATCCGTCTCAAAAAGCCATGGTGGCCAAACCGGGCCTGCCCGACAGCCCTTGGAAAAAAAGCCGCGCCCGGCCTCGGACCGCGGACGAACGCCTGATGGCCATCCTTGCCAAAGACGCGCTGTGTCCCCCCAATGGTCCCCACGCCTTGGCCACCCGTGTCCACGGCAATGTGGAGTTAAAAAGAATCAAAGGAGAATCAAAATGGGAAAAAGTGGAACGGGGGCAATATTTTTTCGAGGGAGATACCGTTCAAACAAAACGCGCGGCTCGAATTCAGATGGTGTTTGCGAATGGTTCTGAAGTGGAAATGGGGCCCAACTCCATGATGGCCTTTCAACCGACCAACGAAGTTTGTGAATTGGCCGCGCTTCAAATGTCCAAAGGAAACCTGAAGGCCAAGATAAAAGAGGGTAAATTTATGGACGTTCAAACGCAATTTGGGACGGCCCGCTTAAAACAGTCCCAAGCCCGTGTTTCTATCGATGAAAAAAATCTGGTGGTGGATATTTTGGAAGGCGAAGCGGAATTTACTGAAAAAAATAATAAAGTCAGCCCTATTTTCGGCGGAAGCTCTTTTAATGTAAATATCTCAACCGTGCCGCCCTTTTCTCCGGTCTCTTTGGATCAAAATCCGAACGCCATTAAATCATCCATTGAAATCAAGCCCACTATGGAAAAATCAAGCGCTTTCGATCTTAAATCTGCGGCTCATTCAATTTTGCCCGGACGGTGGGACCCCAAACTTATCGAAGAATTCAAAGACTATATTAAAGAATTGGATCAAATTGACGGGGTCGTCGTGTCGGAGTATTTGCGGGACAAAAAACTCCGGGACGATTTCAAAAACGTTCTTCAAAAACTTGAAATGGAAAAACAGGAATTGGAACTACAATCGAAGGGATATCGAAATGACATCAAGAATTTTGAAGAACTTAAGAAATCCTTGGCCGTTCCGAAACTGAATGAAACCCGATTGGAAAGGAGGGACAGGAAATCATCCCGTTCGGACGTTGCCGAAGCGCTAAAACAAGCCAGAGAATCCTTTAAACACATTCAGGTCGAACTCTCCGGACTTTTGAAAGATATCCGAGTAAACCAAGATCTCTGGACGGCTATCCCTATCGTCCGGCTCATCAATATCACGGCCAAAGAATCCACCATTCCATTTAAAACAGGAGATTCGTCCATCCCTGATGAATCCAAGGAAACTTTGGATAGAATCGCGGATTCCATCGCCAAAATCAATCCCACCCGGGTCTTGATTGAAGGCCATACCGATAAAGTAGGACGGGTGGACGTGAATATCAGGTTGTCTAAGAAAAGAGCCGCTCAAGTGGCGCGTTATCTGCGGCAAAAAACAAAATTTTCCCGGGGAAAATTTATGATTAAAGGAATGGGGCCTTTTATTCCCATTGATGACGGGGAATCTCCAGAGGCGTTGGCGAAAAACAGAAGAGTTGAGATTTGGCTCGAATTAAAAGGGCTTTAGTCTGATTAAGACTTCATGCCGAATATTTTTTCCCAATCCACTTTTTTGACGCGATTGAAACCTGCTTTTTGTTTTTCCACCCGATCAAGGACCTGCTTTTGAAGTAAATAAGACTCTTTCTTAAGTTCTATTTCGCTAGAAGACCGAAGCTGATTGACCCCCTGGCCGAAAGAAGCCAAAGCATTTGAATAAATTTTCAGCTCTCCTTCTGTGTGGGTTTCCACCGCTTTTAAAAATTCAGTCCACGTCTTGGCCAATTCCGGATTCGGCTTCGGAGGGGCCTCCCAGAACGGAAATGTGGCCGTCATGGTGGATTGGATGGTCAAGGTTTCCCATTTAAAGAGCTTCCCTTCTCGCCCCATCTTCCCGGTCCAGGCCATTGTCATTTGAGTTTTTGAGGCGAGGCGGCCTTTCTCACCCAAAAAGCCTTTCCCGTTGTCCGCGTCATAAATTTCACGGGCAATTTGGCTTTGCGTCGATCCTTTCACTTTATAGTTTCTCGTCACGAAACGCTCTTCTAAACTGATCTCTTTGTTTCCCGTCCGTCTCATTTTTACGTCTTCCTGCAGATTATAAATGGGAGAAGGAATCGGCTGGCTGTTTTCATTTTTTGCCGATGTTGGAAGAGACATGGAAGGAGCGGCCGTGGAGGGCGCGACCTTTTTTTTCGTCACATCTTCAAGAGTGATGGTGGGGCCTTTGGGTTTGGTTTCCGTCCGGTTAACTTTTTTAATTTTTGACTTGTCGATGGTAAAAACCATGGATTTGCCTGATTGGATGGTCAATGTTTCTTTTGTTTCGCCGACAATCTTCCCTTTCATCGTTTTTCCATCTTGTAAAACAATTTCGTCCGCCGAGACAAAACCGGAGGAAAATAAAATAGCCGCAAAGATGAAAATGGAAAAAATATAGGAGATCCTTTGGAGAAAGCTGGATTCATGGGCCTTCATGGCGGTTGTATATTCCATATCAATTTTTCTTTTAGATTATTTCTTTTGCGCTGGATTTTAAAGCTATCTTTCTTTAAACATCATTATTTTGTGAATTTTCGCTTCTCTTGGAAGGTCAGCTCTAAATCTGCGCCGATGTTGACGACGAGGCGCGAATCTCGATTGTTGTCGTTCAACGCATAAGCCAAATCCATTCGGATAATGCCGGCGTTCACCGACCGGCTTGGTGTAAATCGTATTCCGGCTCCCACGTCGTTTTTTAAACCGTTCATTTTCAAAGCCGTCCCCTCGTTCCATGCGGCTCCCGAATCGAAAAAAACAGCCCACCCAACAGATATCAGTTGCCAAACATCATTCCAAAGAAGCCGGCGGTTTTCGGCGTTAAAAATGATTTTTTTTGACCCTTCAGTAAAACGAATGGGGTACCCGCGAAGGCCGTTTTCCCCTCCCAGAAGAAATTGCCATTCTGGATCCGGGTTTTTAGAGAGGCCCAGCTCTCCGCGAAAGATCGCAGTGTGTCCCGGCCGCCATCCCGGAGCTATCCATCTCGTCTCCATTTCTAATTTTCCATTGGCCATTTTATTTTCCTCATATCGGCTCTCTCCCGCCGCGGTGAACCGGAAAAATTGCCGGTCCGATATTTGAACGGTTTTATCCGCCCGGGCCCGGCCGAAAGCGCCGTCCATGGACGCATTCAAGGCCTTGAGAGAGGGTCCCCCTTCAATAAAGTAATCCCACGCTAAATTAATGTCTTCATCCCGATCAAACGTGTAAATTCCCCTCATCCTTAAGAAATGGTCTCTTCTTCGTTCCCATCCAATAAGAACCGCGCTCAAAGTATGGTCCCGCGGAACGGGAAGAGGGATTTCGGATTCAAAATCGAAGAATCGGTCCTCCTCATATTCATGGGCCAAATAAAATCGATTCGCCCGCCCGGCGAAATATCGCGGCGCAACGGATAGAAAGGTCCGGACAAATCGGGTGTCATGCCAAAAATCCGCCACCTCGTCGCTCCTGGAAAATAACCGATCTTGATTATCTGAAATGCGAGTCTTTGCGCCGTAAGAAAATTTTGAACGAAGTGAATGATAAGGTTTTCCGATATCTATTTCCCATTCGTGCCCCCGATTATCTTCCCCGTATCCATAAAAAATTTCGTGGCGGTCGTCGATTATTTGGGGGGCGTAAAACGACAGACCTTTCAAATGTCGGTCGAAATCCTGCTCGATGAATCCCCCCACCCGAACGCCGCGGCCTGCAAAATTTCTTTCAAAAACCCCCAAACGATAAAAATAGTCTCCTCCAACCGCCTTGAAAGCAAGATTCAAAGAGGTCGTCCAGGCATCCTCCGTCTTAATAAGAACATTCACCTTCCCGTTTTGGGGTTGCAAAGTTGAAATCGTCACATATCGGAAAATCCTCCTTTTCCTCAAAATACGTTCGGACTCTTTAATGAGCTCCGGATCGTAGGGATCTCCTTCCTTAAAAAGAAGATCCTTACGGATGAAATCCTCTTGAGTGACATAGTGAATTTTGTTCCCAACTTTATAAATCAAATTAGCGACAGATGGCGCGGTGGATGAAAAAACATTGCTCCATTCAACGAAAATATCCCCAATGGTCAGAAGAGGGGTCGCTTCTCCATAAAGGGAAGGGGGGCCTGAGAATTTGAATAGAAGGAGAGCAAACAGCCAAAAACAATATTTTTTCACGGGGTTTAACTCTAACAAATAGGAGTAAATAATCTATAGGACGACGTGGCGGGAAACGACGCGAATGGCCACCCGGGGCCGGACATCTTCAACCAATTCTTTTTGAGTCTGAGTCACAATATTCAAGAAATGCTCTTGGAGGGTCTCAAGAGCGGCCACAATTTCTCTTTTCTTGGAATAAACCAGGGCGCAAGACCCGAGATTGGGTTCCGAGGGCGATGAATACACGCCGAACCACTCCACCATTTCGGATAATTTTTGAGATCGCTCCGGTTCTTTATTAATGAGAAGCGCAATGACATCCGGCAAAAGGCGCGGCTCTGACAAGCTGAACATGCAAAGAGAATGGCTCCGGGGTTCCCCGGCTCCGGCTTGGAAAAGGCGCCAAAGACTTCCAAAATCCGGGTCTTTAACAAGGCTCTGCGCCGAGAAAAAGGGGACCCAGTTGACGTTTAATTTCCCATCATAGCTCGCGTCGAGGCGATAAATGCAGCTTTGGCCCTTTGAAAAAAGCGATCGATCCGCGTCTTTCAATGACTTCCACCCGACGTTCCGGATATTCCCAGAAAAAATGGCATACAATTTCGTTTTGGATATTTTCATAAATTGGGAAAGAAACAATGAGTCAAAAAGAGCTTGTTCGTTTCCAACAGACCAGAATTTCTGAAGATTTTGGAGATCTTCATCCGCCATTGCTTGAAAGGTGGCGTTCGGAAAGACCCGCTCCCCCGGTTTGGTGGTCATGAGCCAGATGTGCATGTCGGGATTTGGGACGTGAAAAGAGTGGAATTGAGGCTTTGGCAATTCTTTCTGGTTCAAGGAGATTTCGGGGCCCGCCGGAACGATGCTTTCTTGCCCCGAATTTGATCCTATCTGAAACACATCGACGCCCATTTAAGCACCCCTTTTTTCCGTCGATCTAATTGTAACCGGGGTGTCACAAAAATGCCATATAAAGTGCCTAAAATCACGTGTTGGATTTGGGTTGAAATTTCGATGGGTTTTTAGCTGGGGCCTGGACAATAAAAGGAATCTCGGATAATCATCAACTCTTTGGCCCGCATTTTAAAGGCGATTCCGTATTTCCAGGGGCTTTCAGGGTCTTGATTAGCAAAATCTACCTGGCAATGCCAAATATCCCGGCCGTCCTCCGCCTTTAACTCTTTGGTCACCACCATTGTGAGTCCTTTCCCACCCTCCTCTTTTCTCTGGAGAAGCGAGATGAGGTGGCTAAAGAAATCCCCCATGGTTTGGCCCTGGAGTAGCGGGATGGCGGAGGCGCAGGAGGCATGGGACGTCAGTTTAATATCTTGATTGAGGATAATCGCATGAATGATTTCTTCATCGGTGGGAGATTTGAGAACCGCTTTTTCTATCGGTTTCTTTTCCTTGGAGGAACCCGCCCACCCCGGTGAAAGAATAGACGCCATGCCTCCGATGAAGAGAGCGGCGAGGGCGAATCCGCGCAATCTCATGAGTCAATCCTCCCAAAGTTTTAAAACTTAAATGGTCCCCTTCATCGGAAGAACGCCGGCCATATCTCCGATGACGTTCA
This sequence comes from Elusimicrobiota bacterium, assembly GCA_022709485.1. Taxonomy (GTDB): domain Bacteria; phylum Elusimicrobiota; class Elusimicrobia; order F11; family F11; genus JAKLIS01. Next base: position 5,845 of record JAKLIS010000067.1, read on the forward strand.
CAAGTTCCGTATTGCCTGGAACAACCACTTTCGTATTGTGTTTTAGGGAATTTTCCATGGTCTCAAGACGGCGCAAGAGTTGAGCATTCCCGATAAAGTATCGATTCGCGGCGTCGTTCACGAGGCGAATGGCCTCCGCCTCTCCCTCAGCGGCGAGAATCCGGGCCTGCCGAATGCCTTCCGCTTCTTTAATGGCCGCCCGCTTTTTGCCGTCAGCGGCTGTTTCGGCGGCAGTCGCAAAATCGATGGCGGCAATCTTCTCATTTTCCGCCTTCACAATTTTGTTCATGGTTTCCTGAACGTCTTTGGGAGGGTCAATCTGTTTAAGTTCTGTGCGAACAATTTCAATTCCCCATGTTGTGGTTTCTTTAACGAGCACCTTGACCAGATCTTCATTGATGCGGCCTCGTTCGCTGTTGGCGGATTTGAGGGTCATGGTTCCGATGATGTTTCTCAAGGTGGTTCGCGCCAGATTTACTATCTGATAAGTGACGTTATTCACGTTGTATTGGGAATTTTTAACGTTGGCTTCGTCATTTTTGATCTTGAAGTAGATTTGGGCGTCGACAATAGCGTTTAAATTATCATTGGTGATGATTTCCTGGGGAGTGGCATCGACCATTTGCTCGGTGATGTTGACTTGATACATATTGTCGATGATGGGAATAATCCAATTAAAACCGGAGTTGGCAAATTTGTGATATTTTCCAAGGCGCTCAATGAGTCCTCGATGCGTGGGACGGACAATCCGGATTCCCATCATAAAAATCACAATAAAGGCGATGCCGCCGTAAACCATCCATGGACTTAATGTCATAAAACACCTCCTGATTAATTAAAAAATTGGGGTTAAAATCAGTCAAAGGATTGAAAATCCAAATTGCCAATCAACCACTCGCTGATCATCCCATATTAGAACGGGAAAATGGAGAACAAACGCCACTTTGTCATGGCGAGTTTGAATACACTCGAAATAGGGCGTGTGATAAATATCACCTAAAAATAAGACCGTTTTTTAGTTGTTACGCTAGGTCGTCATCATTTTTTCAACTGAATTTCCTGGTTTTGTCACACATCTCAATTAACCTCGAGATATGAATCCATTTGGTTATAAACCAGCGCATTGGTATGAAGAAGAGCGCCGCAAATACCCCCGGGTACCTTTGGA
>JAKLIS010000068.1 GCA_022709485.1 Elusimicrobiota bacterium
GGGGGATATTGTGGGTGATCACACCGTGTATTTGAGCACGGGCGGTGAACGCCTTGAACTCACGCACCGGGCCCATTCCAGGGACGCTTTGGCCATAGGGGCTCTTGAAGCGGCCGCTTGGGTTTTCAAAAAAAGGCCCGGCTTTTACAGCATGGCGGATGTTCTTAAACTTAAGTAGGAGTTAATTTATTTATGTTAGTGAGATCGTCTCTAAGTCAACGCCTTCAAAAACTTCCACCCTATCTTTTTGCCGAATTGGATCGGCGGAAAAAGGCCCTCATGGCCCAAGGGATCAATTTGATTTCGCTGGGAGTGGGAGACCCGGATAAGCCCACGCCCAAACACATTATTGAGGCCGGCCAGAAAGCCATGGCCAATCCAAAACATCATCAATATCCGTTTGGAAGCGGCCTTTCGGATTTCCGAAAAGCGGTGTCGGGGTTTATGGAAAAAAGGTTTAACGTCAAAGTGGACGCGGACTCTGAAGTGTACGCCCTCATTGGCTCGAAGGAGGGGATTGGGCATCTTCCCTTGGGGATTATCGACATCAATGATGTGGTGCTGGTTCCGGATCCGGGTTATCCCGTTTATCAAGGCTCCACCATTTTGGCGGGGGGAGAAGTTTTTTACATGCCGCTTCTTGAACAAAACAATTTCCTTCCGGATTTGGAAGCCATTCCCGCTCATGTCCTGGAACGGGCGAGCCTCATGTTTATTGGGTACCCCAATAACCCCACTTCAACCATGGCCCCTATGGAATTTTTCGAAAAAGCCGTTTGGTTTGGAAAAAAATATTCGATTGCGATCGCGCATGATAACGCCTATTCCGAAATTTTTTATGAGAAAGCGCCCCGGAGTTTTCTCGAAGTCAAAGGAGCCAAAGAGGTGGGAGTGGAATTTCATTCCCTGTCTAAAACGTACAACATGACGGGCTGGCGACTGGGTTGGATCTGCGGGAACAAAGAAATCGTCCAGAAATTAGGAACGATCAAAGATAATTACGACTCCGGCGCTTTTGAGGTGGTACAGATGGCCGGGATTGCCGCCCTGACGGGCCCTCAGACATGCGTGGAAGAGATGCGGAAGCTTTATAAAGGCCGGCGGGACGTTTTTGTGCCGGGGCTCAAAAAATTGAGTTGGGACGTCAATAACCCCGGCGCCACCTTTTATGTTTGGGCAAAAACACCCAAAGGTTTAAGTTCAATTGAGACTGTTAACCATGTGCTCAATAACGCCCATGTTATGTGCACGCCCGGGAATGGCTTTGGCCCGTCTGGGGAAGGATATGTCCGGTTTGCATTGACTGTGGATATTCCTGTCTTGGAAGAAGCTCTTTCTCGCCTCTCAAAGCTGAAGTGGTAATTTTTATTGCCTTTCTTAGGCTTGATTGCCCGTTTCAAATTTAAACTTTCGTTATAAACGGTTCTTTGGGGTGGCCGAAGCAGGCTTCCATGGAACTGGCCAGCCCCCCGCGCGAGGCAAACTCGCCTTTCACGATACACCACTTCGGCCGGCAGGCTTTGACCACATCTCTCAAAACTCGGTTCACGACATTTTCTTGAAAGATTCCCAAATTGCGGTAGCTGTGGATGTACATCTTCAGACTTTTGAGCTCCAGACAAAGTTTATCGGGACAATATGTGATAGTGATGGTTCCAAAGTCCGGAAGGCCTGTTTTGGGGCAGATGGAAGTGAACTCCGGAATGGAAACCGTGTTAGTATAGCTAGGATATTGGTTGGGCCAACATTCAATGGCGGGTAATTTGGCGTTGACGCCGGCGGCCGCGTGATGGTCTGAGTAACCTAATTTTGTTTTCATTTTGTCTCCTGAAAGAAATTTTGTTTTGATTGATTTTACTCAATTATTCCCTCCCCATGTTTCGTCAATGGGGAGGGGTAGGCGAGGGGGAGAAAATATTTTTCCCCTCCCTACCCTCCCCGCTGAAAAAGGCGCGGGGAGGAAAGATAAAAAGGAAATTCATGAAAAAGAAAAAAGTGACTTTTAATGATCTAGTGAATGTAATGTCCCGTTTGAGAGCACCCGGCGGTTGCCCTTGGGATCGGGTTCAAACCCATGAATCTCTCTTAAAATATCTGAGAGAAGAAACAGCGGAAGTGTGTGACGCGGTGAGAAAAAAAGATTTCGCCAACCTTCAGGAAGAATTGGGAGATGTGTTGCTTCAGATTTTGTTCCACTCGGTCATTGCCAAAGAAGAGAAACTTTTTACAATTGATGATGTTTTGGCCACTCTCCACCGAAAACTGATTGTCCGCCATCCGCATGTGTTTCAAAAAGGATTTAAAGAAACACTTACGCCCAACCAAGTGAAGAAAAGGTGGGGCATCATCAAAGAACGCGAGCGCCGAAAAAATTCCTAATTCCTCCCAATCCTCCCCGTTACAACGGGGACCTGCCTGCCGCAGGCAGGGGTAAGGAGGGGAATAAATCAGTTATTCCTTGTTTAGACTCTTAGCAGCAAAAAGAAGCAAGGAATTTTTTAAGGAAATTTTAATTTATTCCCCACCTAGTCTCCCCGTTGAACGGCACGGGGAGGAATTCTTAAAAATGTCCCGGTGTGCGGTACGGGGAGGATTTAAAAAACAGATGAGATTTTTTCGATGAGGGAAGGGATATTTTCGCCGCCGTCCAAAATAATATGGCCTTGGTAGAGAATCGATTTTTTCGTTAGTCGCATAGCCCCACCCACCACTTTTTTTTCTCCCAACATCACATCGTTGCAAACAGGAGTGGCAAAACAGATGGAAAAGTGCACCGGGGCCGTTTCTTCTATGGAATTGGCAACTTGGGCAGCGCAATCCGCCGTCCCTTCTTTTTTGTGGAGAGAAAAATCACGATTAGGGAAAAAAGTCCCCAGGGCATTTTTAATCTTCAAATGAATGGCTTCATAACAAGCGCGGGGATGTTCCGGAAGGATCTTTTTTTTTCGGGGCCAAAGAAGAGACAGGCTTAAGTCCGTCTGTTTATGAAGAACCGCGCCCCCGGCCGTGGGCCGTTGCACATAATCCACATGCCCCGCCTCTACCGCCCATTCTTTAACTTTGGTTTGATCCATAAGATAGCCGAAACTTATTGTGGGTTTGTTCCACTGGAAAAATCGGATTTTGGGAATTTGAATAAGGCCCGAATCCATTTCCTCCAATGCCCATTTGTCGATGGTCATGTTTTCGTGCCCGGGGAGGATCCCAGAGTCAAGCACCTGCCAGGAAAATTTTTGAAAACTCATCTCATCAAAGAAGTTTAAATGGGACCCAATTTTGAAATTCCGCCGCATTTGATTCTTTGTCTTTGAGATGTGGGCTTTTTCGAAGGAGGGAAACGTTCCATTTCAGGTATTCATCCATCGCTAGGGGTCGAGAGGCGATAATTTGTCCGTTGGGAAGAATAATGGCTCTAAATTTTCTTTGAATTTTATTTTTGGGGTCCTTGGGATTTTTGAGTTTTTTCTTCATAAAAGGTATTGAACGCTGAATTCCAAGAGGGCCATTTGAGGACCGGTTCTCTGGCGGCTTGGACTTCATCCAAGCGTTGAACGGGGGTTGTGTGAGGCGCGTGCTTCACCATTTCGGGATCGGTCTCAATTTCCCGGGCAATCTTTTCAATGGTTGTGCAAAAAGCTTCCAATGTTTCGGGAGTTTCCGTTTCCGTCGGCTCAATCATGAGGCATTCCGGGACAATGAGAGGAAAATAGACGGTGGGAGCGTAATAACCATAGTCCAGGAGCCGTTTGGCGATGTCCAGTGTTTTGGTCCCGTTTTTCAGGGCGGGAACGCCGGAAAAGACCGCCTCATGCATGCACGGTTCGTTGGCCGCCACTTTGAAAATTTTGGATAACCGGACGCGGATAAAATTGGCGTTAATGATGGCGCGCCGGCTCATTTCTTTAACCCCGTCTTCTCCCAGGGTCACCATATAGGTATAAGCCCGCAAAAGAACGCCGGTGCTTCCAAAAAAACTCCGCATTTGGCCGATGGACTGAGGGAATTGGTGTTTTGAATCCCTCATAACAAATTTTTCTTTTTCTTTGAGGACGCGGGGAACGGGAAGAAATGGCTCCAATTCTTTTTTAACGCCCACGGGTCCGGCCCCAGGCCCGCCCCCGCCATGAGGGGTGGAAAACGTTTTGTGCAGGTTGATGTGGCAAATATCAAATCCCAAATCGCCGGGTCTCACCAAGCCGGCCAGGGCGTTGAAATTGGCGCCGTCCAAGTAGACCAAGGCCCCTTTGGCGTGGGCTTCCCGCGTGATGGTTTCAATTTGGCCTTCGAAGATGCCCAAGGTGTTCGGCAAGGTGATCATAATGAGCGCCACTTCATCAGTCAGTTTTTGCCTGTAATCACTCAGATCAATATGGCCGTCGCTTTGGGATTTCACTTGAACCACTTTAAAGCCCGCCAACGCGGCGCTCGCTGGGTTGGTTCCGTGGGCGGAATCCGGAATCAAGACAACCGATTTCTTATTACCGCGGGCGCGGTGGTAAGCCTGGGCCAAGAAAATGCCGGTTAATTCCCCGTGAGCGCCCGCCGCCGGTTGAAGGGTAAAGGCGTCAAAGCCCGTTACTCGAATGAGCCATTGTTCCAGGTTATAGAGAATCTCCAACATCCCTTGGGAGACGACGTCCGGCGCCAGAGGATGGATATTTTTTAAGCCGGGAAGGCCGGCCATCGCTTCGTTTAGCTTGGGATTGTATTTCATCGTGCAACTGCCCAAGGGATAAAAATGCGTATCAATAGAAAAGTTCAGTTGGGACAGGCGCGTAAAGTGGCGGACCACCTGAAACTCGGTCACTTCCGGTAGATGCGGTTTCTTTTTTCTAAGAAATTTTTCTGGGATCAAATGCCCCAACGGTTGTGAAACGGGGGATTTGGGAATGCCCACGCCCCGCCGCCCTTTGACGGATTGATCGATCAAAAGGGGTTCAAGCCGGCTCATTTCACGCTCCTCAAGACGCTCACCAGCCGATCAATATCTTCTTTTGATCTTTTCTCGGTGACATTCACAAGAATGTGGCGATCCAAACTCGGGAAATAAGGTTTAAGAATAAGGCCCGGCAACACATTCATAGCCAAAGCTTTTTGCTGGAACAGTTCGGCGTCTCCGGAGAGTTCGAGAACAAATTCATTAAAAAACGGAGCGGAAAAATGGAGTTTGAAACCGGGTATATTTGAAATTTGACTGGCGGCATAATGCGCTTGCTGGAGATTCAACTCGGCCAAATCTCTCAAACCCTCCGGTCCCAAAAGAGAAGATTGAAGGGTCACAGCCAATGCCATTAAATTTTGATTGGAACAAATGTTGGAGATGGCTTTTTCACGTCGGATATGTTGTTCGCGTGCTTGAAGGGTGAGGACATATCCCACTTGGCCGTTCGTATCCACCGTTTTTCCGCAAAGGCGGCCCGGGATTTTTCGCATCAATTCCTGTTTACAGGCAAAAAGGCCCACATACGGCCCGCCAAATGAAAGCGGGATGCCCAAGGGTTGGCCGTCTCCCACCGCGATATCGGCTCCGTATTCTCCCGGCGGGGTTAAAAGGCCCATGGCAAGGGGATTGGCGGAAACAATGGACAGGGCGCCAGCCGCGTGCGCTTTTTGGGTCCATTCCGCCCCGTCTTCAATGCAGCCGAAAAAATTGGGAGATTGAATAACAACAGCCGCCACCTTATCTTTGTTGGCCGACAGTTTCATGTCCAATTCTTTTGAATCAATGACGCCGTGCGGACAAGGGACAGTGGCCAGTTGAATACCGGGATTGGAGCCAAAATAAGTTTCGAGTGTGCGGCGGTAGTGGGGATGAAGTGCGTCTGGGAGAATTACAACGGGTTTCCCGGTCTGGCGGACGGCCACCAAGACGGCTTCCGCCAAGGAGGTGGCGCCGTCATACATGGAGGCATTGGCCATGTCCATTCCATAAATCTCGGCGACGATGCTTTGAAATTCAAAAATGCTTTGAAGAGTACCCTGGCTGGCTTCGGCTTGATAAGGAGTGTAGGCCGTCAGAAATTCGCCGCGGGATTGGATGGCCGGGACGGCGGCCGGGATAAAGTGATCGTAGGCGCCGGCGCCTACAAAGCTTAAAGGGGATCCGTTTTTTCCCGCCAGACCTTCCATTTCCCTTGAAAGGTCCATTTCGGAAAGGTTTTTTCGAAGACCCAAACCCGGATTCAAATGGTTCTTCGGAAGGCGCGGAAGGAGATCCTCAAAAGAAGAAACGCCAATCTTTTTTAGGAGATTTTTTTCATCTGATGTTGAATTGGGGTGGTACATGGGGGCTTATCGGCCATTTTACGGGGCTTCAGTGACCGTTCGTCTCCTCTTCGATGAATTTTTCGTAATCCGTTAAGCTCAGCAAGACCGCTTCTTCTGCGGGATTGGATTTTTCTATGACAAAAAGCCAGCCGTTTTCATAGGGAGATTGATTCACCAGAGCCGGTTTCTTGGAAACCGCTTGATTTACTTTGGTGATTTTTCCGGAAACTGGGGAATAAATATCGAAAGCGGCTTTCACAGACTCCACGACGGCGCAGGCATCGCCCGCTTTCACCTCTAACCCCACTTTGGGGAGATCCACAAAAACCACATCCGTCATTTCTTTCTGGGCATGATCCGAAATTCCGATGGTTCCATCGGAAGCGATCCATTCGTGCGTCTTGGCGAACTTGCATTGTTGAGGGTTTGGCATTGTCTCCTCCAGTTTTAGATAGTTAATTAAAGGCGTAGACTTATCTAAGAAATCAGCCGCTGTGAGTGGCTTCAGCGGCGATTTTTTTTACGAAAAAAGGCATTTTGACGGTTCTGGCGACCAATTCCCGCGTTCCTTGAAGAATTCTCAATTTGGTATCCACGGCGGGCGTTTCGGCGGGAAGAAAAGCCATACCGATGGGATATCCAAGAGTGGGGGAAAAGGTGCCGCTGGTGACCAACCCAATTTCCGTATCTTCTCTAAAAA
>JAKLIS010000069.1 GCA_022709485.1 Elusimicrobiota bacterium
TTGAGAAAGAACTTGAAGGGCCGCGGTATTCAAGTTATATCGGGCTGGTTTTTGAAGATCCCTGGTTTCATTGAATGGCTGGAAGAAAAAGCGAATGAATCCGAATGGGATTTGGATCTGTTCTTCAAACAACATGGGATCTATGTTTTTAGAAATCCCGTGAATCTCATGTCCAATTTCCGAGATTTGGAACCGGAGCTTCAATCGCTGCTCATGAAAGAGGCGAAAGATAAATTGGACGATCTTTTTAAGGGGCTCAAAACAAAAGCAAAATTAAAAGATGTTTTGGATTATTTTACTCCCATCATGGCGGCTTTCATTTATTCATGGGTATCCCGAAATCCAAATCACCTCAATAATTTTATGACGGGAAGAAATTCCCTTCATCTCCGGGCTTTAGGTGAATATTTACGCGAAGCTGAGGTGGAAACGCCCCCCGTCCTAGGATTTTTGGCGGCGTTGACGGAGACGGGCGATAGGTTATTTAAAATTTCTGGCAACCCCGACTCCTTTGACCCCCTCTGGGACAATAATGCGCTTGATTGGGCGCTTGATTATTCTCCACAGGGCGCTAATTATTTTCTTGAAAAGATTTGGGCACTTTGGGATGAAGTGGGACGTGTTGGGGATCCTTCCGTGTTTTTTGAATTCGCCATCAAATACCTACGTGATTCAATGAATGATTTTCCATTGGGATCCTGGACAGAATCTCTCATTCAAACGCAATTTGACGCCATTGATCACGAGATTGAAACCAACCCCGAATGGGCTCGAATCATGGATCTTTTCATCTATCTCAATTCACACCGGCTCATAATGAATTCCAAAGAATATAAAGTCGAATATCTTGAAGCGTTAAGCGGAGGGGTGGGATCGGGAGAACAAAGCGGCAAAAATGAGATTGTGAAGGTGACCTTCCAAGCCCAAGATGGTGAAAAGAAAACAGTCCTTTTTAAATGGGTGGGCTTCGATTCGGCTCAAAACGATTTAATCGCCACACGCATGACCCGCGAATTCCTTGGTGAAAGAAGTTATCGGGTCTCAATAATCAAGACTTACCCGGGGCCCTCCCGCACCGAAGCTCTTGAGATGATCGAAATGATCCCAGCCAATTTCATTGCGCAGACGTCTAGGATCAGAACATTTAATCCGGTGGGGGTGGAGGAATTTTTATCCGGTCCAAGAGAAAAAATCCTTGAGAGGCTTCAACAATATGGGGCCATTTTGGCCATGGAATATTTTGGGGCGTTGGATTGCAAAATGCGGCATAAACTTTTTGATCGTGAAACAAAAACCCCTTTTCGAATCGATTGGGAATACATGTTTTTTAAGATAGATAATCCGCCTCCGGGGGTAAACCTTCACATTTTGGATATTCCGGGGGTTTTAGAAGGGGACGACAGGGAATTCTTGAAATTATTAATGCAACGGCCGGAAGGGCTTGCTTATGTGGAAGCGGTTATTGAGGGATTTGACGAAGCCGTGGGAAAATTTCAAGGCGATTTGATGTTGGGTGAAGATAGTCGAGTCATGTCCATCATCAGATCCGTGGTGAAAGATTCCGGGCGATTTGATTCTATTCAGACCTATGTGATGGGCCAATTTTTTGAAGAAAGCGGCCAACCCAAATCACTGAACACCATTAAAGATTCGTTGGGTTTGGTCCCCTCTCAATATTTAGATAGGAAAGGGTTTGCTGGTTCTTCCGGTGAATCGCCGGTCTTTGAAAAAGAATTGAACAATTTATTAATACCGCCAATAGAAGATCAACGAAGCCTTATGATGGGGCTCCTTAATCTCTTTGCTTCAGAAGCTCTTTCCCTTGATGTGGGGAGAAATTGGGTGGACCGGCCCGCACCTGAATTTTTAGACAAGAAAAAAGTTCAAGAAATGGCCATTCAAGCCATCGCTGCGTGGGCCAAACAAAGCCCTGAAAAGGAAGAAATTGTTCGACAACAATTGCCGGCTTTGGCCCTGGCCCTCTGCGCTTATTCACGCGCGGATTTTATGGATTTTGTCCGTTCCGTCAATATCATTTTAGATGAAACCAAAACACAATCTTCCGCCACTATTGTCTCATGGGCGGATAGCGAGATTCGAGCCAGGGATTTAATAAACGAATTTTTAAAAGACGCCGAGACCGAAACCCAAAGAAGATTGATTTTGGGAACCCGGAATTCCCCTCAGTGGATGGAGGCGTTAAAAATGGACTCTCGAATTGGAAAACTCATTCAAGAGGGAAGGATTTTATTTCTAACCGGGGAAGATTCAATGACGGTTTCCAAGTTCCTTCAGACCATTAAACAAATGCCGGGGATGTCAGGCGTGAGGTTGACTCTTATCCTTGTGCAGGGAACCGCCTTCCCAGAGAATTTCTTTGATTTGACGGATCTTGAATGGAAGGCATTACAAGAAGAAGTGGTTTACTTTGTCGATAAGACTCTTCGAACCGCCGTGGCCATCGATAAGTCTCTTATTCCGGATTGGAAGGAGTTTATGTCACGGCTCATTCAAGCCTAAAAAGAGGTTCCCAGTTCCAAGTTCCCGGTTCCCAGTGCCCCAAAAAACCCCTTCATTGTCAGCCAAATATTTTTACTTTAGAACGGCGATTTTCTTGGTGTATGTTTTCTCCCCCGCTTTTAATTGGAGAACATAAATTCCTGCCGCTACTAAGTCACCGTCTTCGTTGCGGCCGTCCCACGACACTTCCTGCCCAGCTCCAGTGGCGTGGTCTCCCTTAAATAGGGTTCGAACCTTCATGTTTTTTCGGTCATAGACAGACAAATTCATGGGGTTCTCCCATAAGTTAAATGGAATCTTGAGATCCTTTTCTTTGAGTACATAGAAAACGTTTTTCATCATTAAAAATTCGGCTGTGGACTTTTCAGCGTCTGGACCGGGTGAATATTTTATGGGGGGTTTTGTGCGATCCCGGGGAGGAAGGGATTCCGCTTCAGAAACAATAATGACGATTTTTGAGGATCCGGTTTTGCCGGAAGAAGTGGTAACGGTCAGAACTACTTCGTAGCGGCCCGCCAGGTAAGTCTTTTCCACCTCGGCTCCTGTTCCTGTTGTGTGGTCCCCGAAATCCCAATAATAGTTGGTAATTTGACCCTCGCAGGCCGAAGATTGCGAGCCGTCCATTTGGATATGAAGGGGCTCAACGCCCAACCGTTCTCCGGAGGCGATTGTGACAACGGGATTATTTCCCACGCACCCTCTGAATTCATACGCGCCCCGATCGGGGGCCATGCCGACGGGCATGGGGTTTCCATCTTTATCTTCGAAATAACCTAGATCTTCACCAGCGTTAATGGCGATGCTGGTCGGGGCCAAATGGAAATCTTCGTTTGCATAATCGACAAACATCTGATTCAGTTTTTCCGTGGAGAGGTCCTTCAAATTAATGTTGTTCCTAACAATGGCTTCTTCAGGGCTGGGGGTGGAGGGGGTGTTGCTTCTCCTAAAACTAAACAGGCTGAATATATTGTTTATGACCGCATTCCCGTGGGTTGGCGGAAATTTTGGATCCGTGTCCAAATAAGCCGGAGCGTTCATGGTATTGTGATGAACAATGTTCTGGCCGCCTCCCTCATTCATGAGCAACGCCAGGTACCAAAAGTCCTTTTCATTTGGGTCCTTTTCAACGACGTTGTGGTGGACGAGATAATTCCAACAAGAATTGTCCAAATAAATCGCTATGTCATTGACGTCATGAATATAGTTGTATGCAATTTCCGTCCCAAGACTGTTTGTGGCGATGGAGTAGATCGCTCCTAAATCCCATGGTTCAACGCCATATCTAATCTGGAAAAGCTCGTTGCGGAGAATTTTTAAACGGACGGCGTTAGAATGACTGATAAGGGCTCGCCCTGACTTGGAGAGAACGCAATCTGAAATTTCATTGTCGTAAGTGACCACCCCGCCTGTTTGCACTGCGGCGGCTTCCGTGACAACGTAATTGACATGGTGGATATTGCAACCTTGAACTGTGTTCCGACTGCCCAACAACGTCACTCCGTTCCCCGCGCTGTAAGCGATTTCAGAATTGAGGAGGACGTTGTCTGTTCCGTTCAGAATTATCCCCGAATCTTGAATTCCTTTTGTTCCCGATCCCATGCTGCTTTCATCGATAAGAGTGTAATGAGAAATATGGCGCGCGTTCAGATTTCCCAATTGGTTGAATTGGCTGTCTGGGTCCATTTCAATGGTTGCCGATAATAATGACAGGTCTTTTACATGGATTCCAGTTCTGTTCCTCAAATTAAAGGCCAAGTTTCGCTTTTTCGCTTCAACCGATAACGTATTTGGGTCCACTGAATTCGGGGCCCATAGGTACACGGATTGATTGGCCCGGTCAAAGACACATTCATTGGGTTGATCGAGGGCGTTCATATGCCCAATCAAATAGTAGATTCCATTTTGATTGATGTCGCTGGAAGGATCAGAATTGAGATTCATTTGAAGTTGGCCAGGTCCCGAGGAAGTCACTTCACCTGTAATGGCATGGTAGCGAGGGCTCCAAATGGCGTGGACAATGGCGCCGGTCCAATAACCCGCCGATTGCGTCAAGTTGACGGTGTCTTTGATGATGGCGGTTTTGGGGCTGGTGGTTGTGGTGTAGGTTCCACTTTGAATGACGAAGACCGGGTTGGTTTCTTCCATCACATCCAGGGCATTGGGATGGCGGGCCTCCAACACCATTTTCCCTTGAGTGAAAAGTTGGTTTTTCCCTTTTCCCATGTCCCAAGGCAATGAGGCTTTGAAGATATTCCCTTGGTGGCGCGTCCAGTTGGTGATGGGCTCCGCCCCGCTCACTGTTACCATCTCTCCTGGCGCTCCTTTAAAAATAATAGGCGCTCCCAAATAACCGGAGCGTGCGGGCGTTACTGTTTCTCGGTAGGTTCCTGCGTGGACAATGCATGTATCCCCAGGGTAAGCGATGTCCGCGCATTTTTGGATGGTTCGAAAGGGTTGGGAACTGGTGCCGGGATTGGAATCACTTCCTGATAGTGCCACATGAAATTCTGTCCGGCCAAGGAAAACCTCAAAATTTTGAGAAGCCATCGATTTGTGGCCCAAGGAATCCTCCAACTCAACGTTCCATTCATACGTTCTCTCTCCAAGGCCGGTTTGAGAAAACATTCCATCGACCGAAGCTTCATTAAGGTCTACTGTCTTGCGAGGAAGCAAGTTTCCAGTAGGCCCGAAGTAGAAGGTGGCTTTTTTGAGGGTCGATGTTTTGTCCGTCGCGCGTCCAGAAAAATAAAAATCAAGGCTGGTGGTATTGTAATGGGTTTGGTGGGATGGGTTCAACAATGTTACTTGGGGAGGGGTATTGGGGGCATCGATAATTATGTTGCGCCAACCCGTCACCGTCCATTCTCCCGTTTGATTCACTTCGTTCACATTGAAAAAATATTCACCCAATTCCACCACAGGAGCAAAGGAGATCCGAATGCGTTGTTCATCGCTCCGGTAAAGGGCGGCAATTTCTTCTGCGCCTAAAGCCCGTTTGTAGAACAAAACTTCGTCGATATTGCCGTAAAATGCGAAATAGCCGCCGCCAATGTTTAAATCGGTGATGTCGATATCGCGGATGGTCGCAGGCAAGTTGATGGATTTATCGAGAGTCCCGTCGGTATAGAAAATCACCTTTTTATTGGTTTTGTCGAGGACGACAACCAAATGGTGAAATTCATCATTCGGAATAACCTTATTCCCAGTGACGTATTTAAATCCGCTCATCTCGTTGTCCTCATATAGAAAAGCTTGAACATTACCCGCATGAACATACCATCGATAAATTGTTCCCATAGGGCCGTCCCCAGTGAGAATGTTTTTGTGGCGGATTTCGGGTGTTAATTTGACCCAGGCGGCGAAGGTGACACTCTCGTCTTGTGTAATGGAGATCGGGTTATCAACTTTGACAGACCCGGATTTATCAAAATAATAAGCTCCCCCAAATTTTCCGCCTAAAACAGGAGTGGCTCCACCGGTAACCGTGCCATCGTGACCGTGCCCGGTGTAATCCAATACATTTTTTGAGTTTTCGCCCATTCGAGAATCGTTATCGAACCGCCACCAACCTTCGAGAGAATCTTCCCATTGGATGACGGTGTAGGTGGGGTTGGAGGAGTGGGATTCATAATCCACCCAAACAGGGCCCGGGTCTGTCCAAGTTTCGCTGGTGGGCGAATTCAGGGTGAGGGCGGCCCTTCCAAAACCGGTAAAAATAACCATAAAGAAAATGGAAAAAAACGAACCCCGTTGAAATGGGTTGACGGCCCTTGGAAATTTCTCAGAGCCAATGATTTTCATTGTTTTTCCCTTTGAAAAGGCATTCTCAGTTAATTTTAGGTCAATCCACCATTTTTTCTAGATGACTTAATACACTATTAAGCACCACTCTTGCCTGGGAAAGATATTTGGGTTTATTTCCTTGAAGGAAGACACAACCAACTTAATCGGCGATAAAATTTTTTGGATTACTTAAGCCCTTCGTTTCTTCGGGAGGGACGACAAAATTTGGATGGTTTTTTTATACCCCAATCCCCCTGCCAAAATGAACCAGCAGACCCAAGTAAACCAATTTCCCCAACGGGTATAAAAAGTGGCCAAATTCGAAACGGGGATGGTCGTCTCAAATTGACCGGAGGTCAAGAGAGGGGTTTTTAAGAGGAGCCCTCCCCAGGGGTCGATGGCCCCGGAAATTCCGGTGTTCGCCGCCCGCACTACCGGCCGGCCGTTTTCCACTGCCCGCAAGATGTTGGCGTTAAAATGCTGTTCCGGCGCGCCGGTTTTGAGGAACCACCCGTCATTGGTGATATTGATTAAAACATCCGCCCCTAACTTGACATTGTTTCTTAGTATTCCGCTGAAAATGGATTCGTAGCAAATATTTGGAGCTAGCATA
>JAKLIS010000007.1 GCA_022709485.1 Elusimicrobiota bacterium
TCTTATCCGTGGACATATATGGGTTTAACACCAAATTGGTTGGGCGATTGGTGGGCAACATCAAAATTAATGGAATTCCCATCGAAAATATTACCCGGCCAATCCGGCTGGATAAAAATACCACTTTAGAATCTGACCTTCTCATTGAGATGAAATATGACAAAGATGTTAAAAAATCAGGCGAACTTCTATACGGCTTTAAAGAAATCGGCCCCCTAAAAGTAAATGAATATCGAGAAGGCGGGAATTATGGCGCAACCGATGGCACAATCAAATATCGGGGACTAAAGCCCTTTTTAGATTCCACTATTCTTCCGGTGGAACCCGGCCAATCAAAAGATTTGGTCATTATTCACGTTGTCGATAACAACGGCAACCAGTGGTATGACCATTACACCAATCCTTCCAAAGAAAAACCGGAAGTGATGTTGTTGGAACGGCATCATCTTGATAAATATAAACGAGAAGTGGCTGTCGATTATTTTTCCAACCATGTTTTAAATCCTATTTCATGCCAATGGATTGCCGGCCATGTGGAAATTAACCGTGACGGCATTTTAAGGGAAGTGAGAGATCTCCAATATGAAGACGCGGAAAAAACAAAACCGAGCATTGATCATGAAGGCCGGGCTACCTACGATGTAAAAACATTCCGATGGTTTAAAGCCGGAGAAAAACCAATTGAAGGCTCACCTGATGATGAAAAAGCGAATGTGGAAGTGTTGGCTCGCACCATTGAGACCTTTGAGGGTGATGGACAATTATACCGCCGGGTTCAACCTCAGAAGGTTAATCCCGATCTTCTTAAAAAGAACATAAAAATAGCCCAGGATGAGGTGATATATTTTGATGTGAAAAGGCAGCGGGAAATTTACGCCATTACCGGAGAAAACACGGAAATTCCTATACAGGCCTTTTCAATCGAAGTTATTGATGGAAAAAAAGTTGAAACACCGGTGGCCGTTTTTGATGTAAAGGAGCAAATTGAGAGAACTGAAGAAGGGAAGCATGTGAAGTCCCTCACCCTCACTCGAACGAGCCTCATTGAAAGTGATAACGAAAAAATGGAAGGGAGAAAAAGCTGGCAACGGGAGAGATACCATCGGCCCGGAACCCACGACGTGTATGGACGCCAAACCGGCATGCTCAGAATGGGTTCACGAATCACGGGAAATCCGGAAATGTTCGAACTTGGAAAATTAAACCCGAAAGAAATCAAAGAAATTCTCGGATTTCCCTTGAGAGAAGGCATAAAGCCAGAAGAAAATGTCAAGCCAGATGAGAACGTCATAGTTGAAAAAGTTTACTATGAAGACGATAGCCCGGATCTTCTTCCCGAACCATTGAAAAAAGCCGTCACGAGTAAAGCCCACCCCCCTTCACCTTCCGGTGATAGAGAATTGGGCCGGGTTTCATATTTCCAAGATCACAATGGAAATTCTTATACCATTGGATATAGCTTTTCCGGGGGACCGGCCAAAGAATCAGATTTAAAATTGTTGGAAGGGGGCGCCAGCGTATTGGAAGGAGGCAAAGTTGTTGAGAAAAATTTCGTTGATGAGCTTAAAGATTACTCGGTCAGCAACCGTCTTGTTTATGGTTACAATATCGATGGGGAAGCGTATGTCAAAAATATTTGGAAAGAATTTCAAAAAGGGGATGAGGTTTATGCTCGGCTGGATGAGAAACGATCCATTCTCTCAATAAAAAGAGACGCTAAAGATTTCAATGAACCGCCCGATCCTTTAAAGCCGGAATATGAAAAATCCGGATGGGATGAATACAAGAGAGTGTACAACCCCGAAAAAGGGAAATGGGAATGGGAATTTTTCTCATATAGCGTCAATGAAGATATTAAGGAAATAAAGCCTCGGGTAACATACGACGCTCTTCCTCTAGGTGTTAAAAATTCATTGGAAGAGGCCACAAAAGCTTTCAGTATTTATTTGGTCTCTCAAGAACTCGGTGAGAAAGCGGCGAAAAAAGAAGATGTTTTGCTGGATGATTGGGGAAACCAGTTGGCCAACATCACACCGGACCCCCTGTATTTTGATCCCGATCGACGGGTCATCAATATTGGGATTTTTTCTACGGTTTTCGACAAATTTTCTGATCGCGTCAAAGAAAAATTCACCTACAAACTGGCCGACCGGGGAAAAAGAGATGAGACAGGTAATAAAACTTATGAAATTAACGAGGAGGATGTGGGAATTGCCAAAAGAGTCGATCCGTCAACGGTCATAAATCTAGCCGATTCTGAAATTGGAAAAAAATTGGCACGGCCCGACGTCAGTTGTTTTGAACTCAAAGACAAGCGCCGCGGCCAAACCTGGTATGGATTTTTTGATTGGCATGGGGACGACCCTATTGCCCGGGTTAAGGGCGTGAGCAGCCGGACTCTGGAGATGGTGACCTATAAATCGGATTTGAAAGATTGGGAAAAAACGTCGGATAAATTTGTACGTTTAAATGACTTGGATCCCGTCCGATCTGAAACGTATGAACTTTTAAAAAATCCTGGAGATGGCCCGAAAGATCCCGCCAAAAATATCGGAGAAAAAATTTATATCGGGGAAATAGACACCGAACTGAGCTTAACCGATCTGGCGGCGAGATTAAAAGCGAACAAATATTCCCTTTTAGCCGAAAAAGTCAAAAATGCCACTGTTTTCAAAATCACGCCATTGTTTTTGGAAAAAGATCCGGCCGGAAAAGATATTCCAATTCAAACTTTTACAAGCGTTTTCAATAAATATCAAGAGATCGTCAAAATTGACAAACAACAAGAGCGAATCAGTCTTGGGATTTATGATGAGGAAATTCCATGGCAGGAATTGGGCGGTGTCACTTACCATTATGATGAAAAAGAAGGACTTAATGAGAAATGGGAACATCTCGCCGTGTCCTTTAATTTGGGGGAGGATCCGGAATTCAAAGTTGAAAAAGACGGGGAAGAAACCAACCGCGTTTTTGTTATTGACCGAAAACTAAATGTGCCCTTTATTGAACACCGGTCCAAAATAGACGGTGTGGTTTTCGCGAGAGACGAGGGCGAATGGAAAAAAGGCACTTTTGGCCGCCTGATGGAAGATGGGAAACCCGGATCAAAATATTGGTCTGAACACTTCGAAGGTCTTCTTAAGGACTTTTCTGCGTTAAAAACTAGTTTTAAAAATGATCCCGTCAATTACCGGCTCATAAAAGAAGAATTGAAGCGCGCTTACAGTTCTATTGAAATGAATTTCGACCGCTTGGCCCGTCTTGATTTTGAATACGCCGATTTTGAGAATAAAAATCCTGGAACAGACATGCGCAAATTCAGCCAATCCTTCTTAAGAAGTATGAGCATTGCCGCCAAAACCAAAGCTTATCTTTATGAAAAAGATAATAATGGAAAATTTACGCTCGACATGAATAAAGAGACCAGCAGTTCCACTCTTTTTGAGCTTCTGATGAAGCCTGGGAAAGGGATACGAATCAAATCTCTCCGGCACAGCGAAGGGGAATTCAAAGGCGGAAAGCTGGAAACAGACCGGATTGAAATTGTGAACGAAGAAGGAAT
This sequence comes from Elusimicrobiota bacterium, assembly GCA_022709485.1. Lineage (GTDB taxonomy): Bacteria > Elusimicrobiota > Elusimicrobia > F11 > F11 > JAKLIS01. The sequence goes on from JAKLIS010000007.1 coordinate 3,563, forward strand.
GAAGATAGAGGTTTTGTACGGCTATCTCGATGTTCCTTTTGATAAAAAAGCGGCGGCCGACGGAGCCTGGGTCGCCCAACATTTTAATAAGGAAATGATATTTAGAGCTTTTTTTGGAATTCACGGCAGCAAAGAAGAGGAAGACTTGGGAATTTATCGAATCGCCACCAAAACCATGAGCACCATTGTCCTTAACGGCGAAGGCCCTACGAATGGCGGCTCGCCAGCAAAAGAGTATTTGTATCAAAAGTCCAATTCCGCAAGCGCCGATGAATCGGGGGATGTGACTTACAAAACTCAGAGGGGATTTTCTTTGAATCCCGTTGGCGTGGGCCCCGACAAAGGCCCCCTAAGAGGTTTGGATGGGAAGGATTTAGTGGGGCCCGATGGGACAATTTTGGGCGAGAATTCGGATGAATTTGAAGTGTATGAATACCTAAAGGCCAATCATACAAAGATGAAATTGGACGCCTTAACCGGAAGCTTTGAAGAAACAAAGACCAATCGAGGTTATCTCCTCGTTATTAAAGATGGATATAGAAAAGTAGTCAGCGATCCCGCGGCCGAAGATTATGGATATGTCGCAAAGGATGATGTCCCCCAGTATATCCACTTCCTCGATTATGGCAGGGATAACGAAACAAGCGGGTCAACCGGCAGGGGAAGCGACGAAATTCTCCTTTATCATGAAGGCGTTCCCATCGAAAGTATGGGATATAAATACATTCCGGGATTTCCCAATAGTGATGAGAAATCTTTTTATACCCGAAATGAGCAAATCGCCAATATGCGGAATCTTCAGATCCGCGACGCTTTTGTGGATTTTTCCGGCCGGCTGGTGGACACAGAGAAGTCGCCCGATGGAAGAAATTATCGCCGAATTTCTTATCTCCAGTACGATGCCACTGGAATTAATGAGGTGGCGGATTTTCTAAAAGGGTCCGATATGGACAGACGTCAAGGCGGCGCTCTCTTTAGAAAAGCCTTTAGAACAGACGGGCGCCCCGCGTTTCAGGACTATTGGGGAGAACCCGGAAATAAACCAAATATCATACGGCTTTATTATTCCGCTCGGTCTATTCCGGAGTGGGTGGCCGGAGTTGACATGAAAACTCCCTTTCTTTATTGGTTTATCAACCCTTCCAGACAAAGATTTATTGAAGATTTCCAATCTGAAAACGCGAACTCGGAATCAGAGTCGTTATTGTTGCGCCTGCTGAATCCTCATTATTTGGCCAACCTCCTTTATCCTGAAGGAAATCCCGTTCAAGAAGAGGTCACAGAGATCTGGAGGATTTTTTCTTATCGGAACTATACGGCTTCGGATGGAAATAATTATTTCATTATCAAAGAAAACGATCCTGTTCGTAACTGGATTTGGAGAATTTTCTATTCAGAACCCGGATGGATTGTGTTTAAAAATGGCATTCATTTAGCCAACGCCCAGGAGTGGGATTATTCCAGCGAAGAATTCAGGGGCGCCTGGAACGCCGGAGATTGGTTTTTTAATGGAATATTCCGGTTTGGTTTAAAGGAGTCCAATGTCAAAGAAGCCCTCCATGTGTTGGAGGCGGCGGAAGAGGAGGCGGTGGAAGATGAAGCGATAGGAGGAGCCGGATGGCATCAAGGGAAAATCCCGGATGATTACGTTAAATTACAATCTTCTTATCCGCGTTGGGCCCGACTGGGTTTTGTAAGCGCCATTGTGGTGGGTTCTATTTATGCGATTCTCATATATGTGACCCTGATGTGGAAATGGTGGCTCGTGAGACAGGTAGGTCCCATCAATATCAACCGCGCCGGCCAATTGGAGTTTGAGCAAATTTTTTCCCGCCGCGAATCGTCTCTTATCATTTCTTATCGGAATGAAAACGGTTTTTTTAGATCGGTCTCCGAACTTCGCGAAATCTTAAAAGAGAATGGAGAGAAATATGGATGGAAGGAGTCTCTTAGTCGCAAGGCCAGATGGGATAAGGTCCAAGATAAGCTAACTGTTTTCTCTCCCGATGGAGTGAAAAATAGCGAGTTGGAATCCTTGAGAAGCATACTGGGTCAGGGGGAATTAAGCCATGAGATTCTTGAACCCGTGGAAGAGCTGATTCAATATTTCATTTCCAATCATTTTCTGACCAACGATGATGTTGTCCGAATTGTGCTTAACGTTATTGGAGACAATTCCGGCCATAAGCTGCCCTTGCCGGAAAATGCCGTGAGCCGGGACCGATTGGTCCAAAGAATCACCCGCGATCTTTTTAGGGAGGCTTATTGGGAAAAGGGGGAAAGAAATTATCAGTTAAAACCCGCTATTCGCCGGTTATTCCGCACAGCCGTTCAAGAAGTTTGCGAAAGGCATGGTTTTTCATTTGACTCAAAAGATCCCAACGCCACCAATGTCTGGGACAATATTCATTACGCTGACCTGGTGGTGGGGGGCGTCGCCAAACGAATTCCCATGGATTTGGTTCGTCCGGAGAAAGGAGAAAAACTCTCCTCCACAATTAGCCGTCATTTGCTGATGATTGATTTCGGACTTAAATCCATCGAGGCGAAGGAAGATTCAGCTGATAAAGAAAAAGTGACTGACCGGGTGACTTCCCGGTGGAAAGTGTCAACTCTGGAAGATTATGTGATTACAAATGTCATTATTCCCCGCCTAATCCCCTTTGGGGATTCCAATCATACTTTTATGAGGTTTTACGCCAAAGAAATCAAAAAAAGGTTATTGAATGGGGAATCTTATACATCTGTTCAAGAATATATCCGCCGCCATGAATATTTCTGGTACCAGTTGCTAAAAGATCAAATGGACCAAAGATTGGAAAGTAACAGGGACCCCCGATTGGAAGGAATCGCCTATAAAGATGTCAAACAAAAACTGTGGCAATTTATTCTCACATGGGAAGAATTTAACGATGTGTTTCGCTACCTTTTGGGTGAATGCGACTTGGAAGTAGACGGCAAATTACCTCAAGAATTAATCGAAAAGTACCAACCCCAGTTCGGCAAAATTAGAGAGCTTTTTCAGCGTGTGACACGCGGAGATTTCGATATCGGGCCCCTCTCAAAAGAAACCCCCAACGCGAAAAAGAACATCAATCCCCACGTGATTCAGAAAATTGTTGAAAGCTATTTTGAGCCTTTGGTGTGGGGGATATACAGAGAATACGGAATTCCCATTCAAAATGTCGAAGAAAGCGAATTTGGAATGTTCCAGTATGTCATAAAAATTTTATCCAACCCGCGCACCTTCAGAGACGCTCAAATGCCTCAATTTTTTAAGATTATGATTTCTATTTTATTGGCTTCGGCATCCGTGTTTCTTGGATTCAAGATTCAATTTGTCGTTTCTTTCGCGGCGGCCTCTGTCTTGGCGATGGTTTTAAGCAAGATATTGGGGGAGCATTCTCAGCGGTCCAAAATGAATTTCCTGCGGAAATGGTCTTTAGTGATGGGCGTCCTATTTTTGGTGCTTTGGATTATGTCTCCTCCAATTATTGGAATGATGGCGACTGAGTGGAATTGGGTGATTTCACTCTCTTCGGCCCAAATATTCTTAAAATCTCTCTCCACGATTTCTTTGACCCTTTTACTTTTAGGGTTGTACCCTCGAACCAAAAATCCCCATAAATACCGTGGGATGACGCACCTTCGCCAGAGTCGGGCGGCCTTTTTCTGGAAAGCCGTCACCATTATTTCTTTCTTATTTGCCGGGGGAGTGTCCATTTTTATTGTGGGAATGGTTATTTTTATGCCCATTCCCTTCCAAATTCCCTTGGCCGGTTTTATGGCGCCTTGGACCAAGGTATTTTTTATTGGGTTGTCCGTGATGGCGCTCCCCGATATGTTCTTTTTAACTTATTTCGGTGTCGCCAATGTCGGGAAAGGGTTGGTGCGGTTTTTTATCAGTAATAAATACGAATTTGCCTTGGCCCGGGATTTTGAGGGAGGACTCAAAAGCAGAGTCCGAGACAATCAATCCTTGATTACCGTTTTATTGGTGAGTTTTTATGCGGCTTTTGTTGGGGTGGGGTTTTTAATCGCTCTTCTTGTCTGCCTTCCTTTTGTTATTTACATGATTATCGTCAACTGGGGACGTCGGTCTAAAGGGACTTTGGAATTATTCCAGGAAGTGCTTGAAAAAGATCCGAGTCGGCTGAAAGTCTTCGAGAATTTTCTAAACAAATGGCATGATGAATTTTGGCTCTATGAAGAAGAATACACTCAAGCTCTCCGCTTGACGCGGGAAGCCCTCGAATCAAAAGAAAATCCAGATAACTTTAAGAAAAATTTGAAGCAGTTGGCCGGGGTCTTAAAGACTTTGCATCTCTCGGAAACCAAAGAATTTATCAAGGATTTGACCAATAAATTCTATCGGATGGATATGCCCGCCGATCCCAATAATTATGGAGAGCTCCGCGCCGCGGCAAAACAATTGAGCGCCTTTGGGGAAAATCCTTATTTTGAATTCAAAAATTATGAAAAATCCAAGGGTTTTAATTTCCTTGCAGGGGGAACTGTTCAAACTCAATTGGGAATGTTGGCGTCTAGCTATCCAGGCCAGTTCGACGTTTTATTAAACCAGCTTGTTTCAAAAGGTCTTATAAATTCAACGCAATACAACGAGCTTCTTCTACTTGAAACCCAACCCGATCACGTTATTAAGAGTGTAAATGAAGCGACGGATGCGCCAATTTTTGAGGAAATTGAGCGGTGGGTCAATCTTCGGTCTCAAGCTTATTATTCGAATGTGCATGGAGCTGGACAGGGAAGAGGCGTTTATGAGTATTACATCCGGAAATTTTTCCCCAATGCTTCGGAGGACGAAATCAATGCGATGGTAAATGAGAGTTTTCGGGTGGTGGCTATCCACACCCAGGTGGCTCAAGATGGATTTTTGAAATTTTTTAGAAAAGTATTTGATGATAAAAATTCCAAGAGCGGTAAACCGTTAAAGGGACTCTCCTTAAATGAATATTTTGACCTTATGGCCAAAGGAGAAATTGAATTTCCCCAAAATGCTGGAAAAGAGTGGTCGGGATCGATCACGTTTCGAGCGGCTCAAAAATACGCTGAACTCTTAATTCGTGCGAAGGTTCAACTTGCTTATGGGGCCCGAACGAACCAGGGTGATGTTCATACAGAAAAATATCAAGGGTGGATGAACATACTTAAAGATCTGGAAGGCTCTGAAATCGTTTGCGCCAACGACACCGATATGCGGAATTTGATCCACGAATTATGGAATCTGCCCAATGTGGGGCGGGAATTCGATATTGATCCCAGTTACATGATTGGTGTTTATACCAGTGATATGTTCACGGGATCCCTCGGGCCTCAAGCGTTCGATATGGCATTTATGGAAAAAGGCTGGTTGGAAGGAGAGCAACCCGTTAAAAGAGAAATTGGGGCCTTGGAGGCCTATGGAAAATTTGTCTATCTCATGATGGCCATCCGCACCTATGAAGGACTCATGGATCACTATGTGGCGGAAGATTCAAAAACTGCTGAACGGGGAATGACGATGGGAGGGACAACAGGCCATTTGACCTATTACAAATTGGGTAAAGGCTTAAGCAATCAGTGGGGAGGATCTTTGAATCCCTTAAGAAAATGGGCGGGAGACGCCCCCGAATGTATCTATGGCCCTGCCTTTGCCAAGTTCATGTATAGCCCGTTTGTCCATTGGACGGTGAAGTTGGACGCTCTGATGAGTTACGGCTTCTATTTGAAAAAACCCTCGGTCCGGCGAGTCACGGTGAGCGTCCTTTTCATTTTTTATTTCTTGAATTTAAATCCCTGGTTTGGCTTGCCATTCATGCTTTGGATTAACAGCGTCATCGTTTCACAGGCGATTGGTTATGGAGCCCTCATGGTTTATGTTGAAAAATATGGGTGGTTTAAGGGGATTTACAACTATATGTGGATTTTTATTTGGCCCTTGTTTCCTTTCGCCACAGCTCTGGCTCCTCAATATGCGGACGCGGTCAAAAAAGGCTACCGAAAACAAACCCGGTTTATCCGAACAGGCGGAAAAGGCGGTCCCCAAAGCCGCTATTCCTATGAAGATCTTTACGTCATGATGAGGTACAGCATTGTTCCGGGGTTCATCATGTCCCTTTTTGTTATTGTCTTGTCTTCTTTTGACCCGCTCAAATTCGCTATCTGGCTTCCGCAGGTGGCCACAGTCTCATTTGGATGGTGGTTGGCGCCCTTTTTATTTAATCCTGCTTTTACCTGGAAACAAAGAGGGATGAATGTTCTTCACGCGTTTAGGTCCATCGGCACAGTGGGAATTGACGTTTTAAACAACCTTCCCTCCCTCATTAAGTTGATCACAGTCCCCCTTGCGCTCATCATTCGAATCCAGCGGTTCATTCCGCTGCCTCTTCGGGTTGCCCTTATTCCTTTGGGAATGGCGTTGGATGTTCTCGTCATTGGGCCTTCGTGGATCCGACTTTTTACGAATTTTTCGAGCTTAGGATGGGGCCAACTAATGCAGCTGGGATGGCTGGACTTCTATAACATTTGGCCCATTTTTACGCTCATTATTATTTTTGTGGCCTTTATGGAAATATTCGGCAAAAAGCGCGCCTGGGATCGGAAATTATGGGGAAAAATTCCTTCTTTCTCGGGAATGCTTCGAAAAGAAGTGCGGTGGCTGCCCTATATTTCCCGCTATATGAGCCGAGACTGGAGAGTGTATGAATACGCCACTAAAGTAAGAAATTTGGAAATTGCTTTTGGAACGCTATTTTTCAAAGTTCCAACAAATGACTTTATTGGCGGACAAAACATTCATGTTCTAACTACGGGGTGGTATAACTCGCTCCACGGAATGTTACGGGGGGGAGGGCAGGAAAATCCTTCTCACATCCATCTTAAAAAATTGACCCGAATCACGAGAGAATTGGAAGAATCGATTATGGCCAAACATCCCTTCGCACTTTACCGAGATAAGAGGGATGAAATTGAATTCAACTCTCTTTTTGACCGCCGCACATTGGCGGCCGGACAATATGATGAAACTCGAATGCTTCAGTTGTTGAGCAGGCTTGGAAGTGACCTGGGGAGCTTGAGAAGAACGCATAAGAAAAATTGGACAGATCTAAGCGATGAAGAAAAGAATAAATACGGGAATTTGGATTCCTATTTGGTCGCAAAAATGATGGCCCCCGTCTGGAAGGTTCTTAATGAGGAAGAAAAAGACCTTTTGATGGAACAGGCAGATCACAAGGAAACAAAAGCCCAATTTATTCATTTCAAAAAATTGGAAATGGTAAACAAGAATGGATCCAAAAATCAGGTGGATGACTTTTACTATGAAGGTTTCCCCCAAGTTTTAAATGAATTCGGACAAAAGCTGATTAATTATCGATCTGGATCAAAGGGGAATGACACCCAAAATGAAGATGCCAAAAAGGAATTAATTGAGGCGATTTGGGCCCATCCGGCCGTGGTATCCGTCAGGGAAGCCCATTTAAATCTTAAAGATGATAATGAGGAAGCTTGCAAACAAGAATTGTTCGAGAAGTTAAACAAAGCGAGCCTGGGCGGATCTCAAATCATGAATGATGGCGTGCCTTATTTTGAATTGGCTCGAGAAAACCACGGCAAATTGAAGGCCCTTCGCCGCTTGGCCGATGATGGAGACGCGGATGCCGAAAATGAAAAAAATTGTTTAATAAATCTTTTGTGGAATGAATTGGAGCCCAATTATCAACAAGCCCTCATCCACTTGGATCCGCAAGGTGAAAATCATGCCAAAGGGGAATATTTCAACCGGCTTAACCAGATATCAAAAAATATTTCACGCCATCAGGTGAATCAATTGCCGCTCCATTATTTGGCAAATGAATTTGGGTCTTTTATGTGGGAAATGAGGCAGGCAAATAATCGGCAGGATCCTCAATTTGAGAATAAGAAGAAAGATCTTGAAGATCGTTTATGGACTCATCCCGACGTTAGAAAAGTCCATAATGCATTATGGGATTTGCACGGGCAGAATGAGGCCAAGGCCAAAACATATGTCTACGATTTGGTCGAAGCTTTCAGCCGAGAAGATGGGGCGGTGACGGTCTTCCGAATTTCCTTCAAAAAAATATTTGCTGACGCTGGAATTGAGGACGAAATCAGAAGGATTCGTCAAGGACACCCGAAAGAGCATTTGTTCGGCCGTGTTTGGGAAGATTTTTTAAATTCAGAAGAGAAGGCGGCTTTGTTGGATAAATTTGATTTTGACAGAGATAAAGCCAATAAATTTATTTATGAATCTCTTGAGCGCTTATTTTTGGAAAAAGCGGAAAGACTGAGTGCCGATAGATATTTGGAAGTAGGGCTTCTTGACAATTTTAAAGGAAAATTCCGAAAGTTAAGACATCTTCAGCATACAAATCATGAACGGACAGAAGAATTTAAAAAAGAATTATCGAGACTTATTTGGATCCATAAAATCACAAGAAAATACCAACAGGTTTGGATCCATAAAAGCACAAGAAAATATCAACAGGCCTTGATAGATTTGGGAAACGGCAATGAGGAAAACGCCCAAAATAAACTCATGGGGCGGCTTGAGGCGGCGGCGAAAAATCAAATGGAGGCCAGAGCCCGGGAAGAACTTTATGCAACAAGCGCCCAACTATTCAAAAAAACCAAAAAACGTTTGGAAGCCTACCGTTTGTCGATGATTAAAATCAATGAACAATATGAGAAGAAATTGAGGGATTTGTGGAGTTCTCCGGAAGCCGGTGAACTAAAGCCCTCGTTTTTGAAAGTGACGGGGGAAGATGAGAACCAAGCTCGAAACCTCTTTTTTAAGATCTTAATGGCCCAAGTTTTACCGAATGATCCTGAAACAGCTGCTTTACGCGCGCAATATAGCCACCTCTTTTTCATCTCGGGAGACTTGGCTCAATTATGGAGAGAGAATCTGAAAGCCATTTATGAGGATAAGAGGGCAAAAGAAAAGAAAGAAAAAACCCCGATTTTCGAAATTCTTTGGAACGCCAAAGAAGTAATGCCGTTGCGTGATCTCCTTCTTGATTTAAACGGAGAAAAAATAGAAAGCGCCCAGGAAATGATTTTAAGGGCTCTTGAAAACCATCTTTCCCCTTTGCCGGGAAAAAAGAAAGAAGAGGCCAAGGCAATGACCAATGAACAAAAGGCAAAGTTAAAACAAAACGTTCAAATTTTAAAGGCCGCTTCTACCGAATATTTGTGGAATCACCGGAAAGTTCAAAAGCCCAAAGGTGTTTCCCCGGCGAAAAAATTCTCACGGGCGTTTCATGCCTTGGTCGAACTTCAAATGGAAATGCACCCCCAATGGGCTTCAGGGGAGAGCATTCAAAAAGCATCAGAAGAAATCACAAAATTATGGCTTGATAGCGAATGGTTTGCCGCGAAAAAAACTCAAAATCAGCAAATACTGGGCCGGGCGCCGCCGGAAATGATGAGTGAAGTTTTTGGGCTTCTCAACAGTCGCGATGCCGCCATTCTTTCAAATGTCACTCACCTCCCCTTCACAAATGAAGTTTTCGATCAACTTGAAGAAATCTCACTAAACGAGCCATCTCTTCAAATTCCTATTGTTGAACTGAGTCAAAAGATGGTGGCGCATATCGATTCCCAATCAGCCGCGGATGATATGATGGAAATTACCTCTCAACTGATTGCTTTAGGTGTATGGCGATACCCCACTGACTCCCAACCGGATTTGAAACTGCCGGATGATTTCAAGAATTTGTTTGCACCCATCGACTTGAAACTGGGCGTATGGGGAAAACTCCCCTTGGAGGGTCAAAAAGAAATCCTAAAGGTCCTGGTTCGTTTATGGCACCAAAAAGATCCCAATGTGGCCGTCCTTCTTTACGAACCGCTGGCGGAAGGGAAACCTCTTCACGTGGGGCTTATTCCCCGGAATTTGCGCGTGAATAATAAAGATTTGAACGCTTCTCTTAACAACTTCTTTGAATGGCAGTCCAAGGCGGTCAATGCGGAAGGTCGGGGATATTTCGGATATTTTGACGATCCAAAGACGATTGATCGGGTGACCCATCCAGTTCCGGGTCTTGCGGGGCAATTCGCGGACTTTATGATCAACTTGGCTCGGGCGCTCCGGCCGGGCGGCGGGGGAATGGCCGCCGATTGCGCGCTTTGCTTAGAGAGGGTCAAAGAAAAATTTCCCAATGAGTTGTGGATGAAGATGGGAAAACTTCTCATCTACTTTAATCCGATGGCCGTTTGGCCGCCTATTCCAGGACAACCGGCCGATAAACAACCGCTTCATATTGTGATGTCTTGGGAAACCCATCGCGATCAGAAAGAGGTGGTTGAAGAAGACGCATTGCAGGAATTATTCGATCAATGGGCCAATATCAATGGGTCTCCAAGTCTGGCCGATAAAGTGAAATTCCGAATGTTCATTAATGGCATTGACCAAGGAGGGGCTTCCCAAAATCACATTCATTCCCAGGCCGTTCGAAAAGAATTTAAAGGTGAAACGTCGCTGGTTGAGTGGCATGGGTATACATCCGGCGACAATGCCGGAGTGCGGGTGGGAGTCGCCACTCTGATGCCGGCTCCAGAATCATCTGAAGAAACCAAAACCGCCTTGGTTCTGGAAGTTAATGAGACCGCCCTCAGGGGAGGGCCACTGGCCGCTACTTTAAGCCAAGTGCTCAAAAGCATTGTCAAAACCGGGGATTCATTTGATGTGTTTTCTTTTGAATTGGATCCCAATAATAAACAACGGATGTATCGAATTTTTATCACGGGTCGGTCAAAAGCCCACAGCGCCGCATTAGGGCAGATTCCCGGGGCGCCGCATGTTCTGGCAAGAGAATTGATTGTGGAGAAGGTGGCGGGCAATTTTTACGCCTTTACACCCCAACAAATGAAGGAACTTGATGAAACAGATGAAAAGGATTCTCAAAAAAGAATGGACCTTATCGATGCCTGGAGAAAAGCGGGTGAGTTAAAACAACAACCGCCGGAATATTTGATTGAGTGTCTTTCCAACATGATGGGAGAAGTGTCCTATAACAAAGCTCAAATTGAATCCTTGGTTGGGCAGATGTCGCCCTTTCTTCCGGATCCAAATAAACCCGCTGCCATTGGGGTGGGGCTCATCCCGGAGGATCATGAAAATTTCGTGAATCTGCCGATTCAAGAAGCCTTTAAAGATCTGCGGGTTGTTCGGGTTCGATATTTTGACAAAGAGAATTTAATTGTGCTGGAAGAAAGGGGCAGAAATTATGAGGAAGGAAAATCCACAGACGAGTGGAAACTAGTGGGGGCTAAAAAGGTTGGAAATGAAAATTGGGGATATTTACATTTACCCAGCAATCCGCAGTTAACAGTGCCTCAAGTCGAAAATTTGGTTGCCGCGATTGAAATTGCATCGATGAAAGAAGGGGAAACAAAGGATCAGGAAAGACTGATAAGTCAAACAGACTTTGTCTTTGTTTTGCCCAAGGTTATTCCGGGGGAACCCGCTCAATCTTTGCCGATTGCTGTGGCTTACCATTCCGACAAGAAGTTTGTTCTTGGCCATGGAGGCCGGGGAAAACCGGATATTGAATCAAACAAAGAACAGAACGCTTATTTAACTTCTGAATTGATTGAGAAATTGATGCATTTGAGAAAATCCTCAATTTCAAAAGCTGATTTTGGTCGCGGAATCTCCGGTGACCTCCAACCTTTTATCGATATAGTTATCGAAAAAATCCTTCACCATGAAGCGAAACACGCGTACCAGAAAAATTTTGGAAATTATGGCTGGGAAGACGAAGAAGAAGTGAGTGAGATTTTGGCCATGCTGGTCCTTTTGGGAATTCTTCCTTTGCCCGATGGAGACATGCCGTTTTCATTGAACGCTTGGGGACAGGCGTCTGAGGTAGATCAAAACAATTTGGTGCGCGCTCTCTCGGTTATCTATGAGGAAAATCCGGCCGCCAAGAGGGCAGCCCTTATTTGGGGACCCAGTCGCCAGCAGGGGATTGCCATAAAAGGAACAATTCAAGCGCGGACCAGTCCTTCAAAATCAGCCAGCAGAATAGATCCGGCTCATCAAGGCGTTCGCGTTCCTTACACCGAATGGAAAAGAGGAATGATATTAATCGTTCAGAACTCAGAAGGCATCAATAGATTTTATAGGTTGAATGAGGCGGCCATGAGTTCTCAAGGTCGGTATTGGGTGGCCTCGGAAGTGGAACCAGCCAGTGGGGAAAGATTGACGGATACCGTGTTATTGAGCCACGTGAATGTGCCGAAAATGGGCCACTATAACACCTTCTTTGGAGAAATCCTATATACCCAAACATATCGAGATTCTCAAACTGAAACGAGTGTCTACGAACAAACCGAGACCCGCGAAAAGGAAGAAACCGCTCGGATAAAGAATGAAGGGTTGGGCGTGGTTTTCAGAAACCCGCCGAATTTAAAACAGATCCTTGAATCTGCTCAAGACCCTCAAAATTGGGATATAACCTCATTAAACGGAATTCCAAATCATGGAGAAGAAAACACTTTTGTCACCAGTGTTTATGTAAGAGCGACAACGACCTTTTTCCCCGGAGGGCCGATACAGACCTATCTGCCCGGAGTGGCATTTGCAATCTTTTCGCCGGGAAGCAATGAAGAACAATCTGATTATACGACTCCGATATTAACCGATGGAATTCATCGGCCGCCGATGGATTCCTTCATTCAAATGGCGCGTGACTTAAGGAGAGTTCTTGAATATAAATTAGATAACCTCAAGGTGAATTTAACCTTCCGCCGGTCTTTGCTTCTAAAGAGCCGAGAAGAAGCGGATGTTTTGTTTAGGCACCCCTCTCGAATTCACAATAGAGAAGAGGCTCTGAAAGTTTTGCATGAAGCAGGACTTCGAGGAAACGATCCCGAAGCAGAACAACGGGCATGGGAGGCGGAAGTATTAAAGCAGACCAAAGAAAAAGCCCAAGAAGAAACCGGCAACGCGGGTGGGTCTTGGAGAACTTTGGAAGCGCACCCAAATTATTTTAAACACGCCTATTGGGAAACCCCGGGAGTGTATGGCGCGGCCAGTGCTCTTGTGGCCGTTCTACTTTCTTTGGCTGCTTTCCAAATTATTTCGCCGGCGTGGGCTCCCTGGGGTTGGTTTGCCGCTCCGGTTCTTTATCACTTCGCGCATTACATTGAAAATCCCGCCGCCACCCAGCAATGGGATGAAAGAGTCTTGGTTGGCATAAAGATTTTGGTTTCATCTTTGG
>JAKLIS010000070.1 GCA_022709485.1 Elusimicrobiota bacterium
GACAACAGCAAAAACATAGCAAGACCATGCAGTTTCTAAAAAACGGAAAACATGAAGTTTCTATTCTCTTGCAACATGTTTTTCTTAGACGAGCGAGATAATTCAAATTCTTGCGGGGGAAATAAAAATTTAGGGACGACGTTTATGGCCCTCTTTCTGAAACCATCGGTAAATTCGCTATGGATTAAAATTGTGACAAGGTTTAAATTAAAATTCTAAACTCCTTCAAGGCTCTAATTAAATTTTGTCTTTCCTTTTGATGAAAGTCCCCAGATTTTCATTTGAGTCCTGGAGAATATTTGAGGAGAATCGATGTTTCGTGACAATGTTGTCGTGGGTTCTACTAGCCGCCTTAAGTTTGTTAATCATAATGAAAGTTATGGCCGCCATATATTGGCCGAGAGTTTGAGTGGGAAGAATATTCAAAGATGTTTAGATATTGGATGCGGAAAAGGGGACGATCTAGAAATAGTCAAAAAAATCAATCCAGGAGCGGAGCTTCATGGGATTGATTTTGGAGAATGGAACCGGACCGATCTCGAATCGAAAGGGATCGCTGTCATTTCAATAAATATTGAAAAAGAAGCGCTCCCTTTTCCAGATGAGTATTTTGATTTCATCATCATTAATCAAACCCTCGAACACACAAAAGAAATTTATTGGATTAATCATGAGGTTTTTCGCTGTCTTAAAATTGGAGGAGAGTTGTTTTTAGGGGTTCCCAATGTCTTGTCTTTTCATAACAGAATCTTGGGATTATTCGGGACTCATCCAACAAATTGCAAGATGATCTCGGCGCATATCCGCCCTTTTTCCAAAAAGGATTTTTGTTTGTTTTACAATACGGTTGGAAAGGATTTCGTCTCCATAGAAAGGTTTTGGGGAGCTCAGTTCTATCCGTTTCCTCCCATAGTTTCTCGAGCCCTGGCATCGGTATTGCCCTCTTGTTGTTTTTCAATTTTTTTCTTATTAAAAAAAATTGGCCAATATAGTAATCAATTTCTTCTGTGGCCCAAGAAAAGCAATCTCGAAACCAACTTTTTCCTAGGCGGCCAAAGGTGAGAATAATTTAACGTGGGAAGCTCTAATCTTATTCATTATTAGGGCAAATAATTTTAACGCATAGCTCTCTTTTTAAGAGCGGAGTTTAATGACAATTATCGGGGTGTAGCTCAGGTGGCTAGAGCGCTTGCTTTGGGAGCAAGAGGTCGCTGGTTCAAATCCAGTCACCCCGAGAACCTGAGTATATTCTGGAGTGTGTATCAAATTTTGATTTCATTTGTACTAGTTGTTGAGGGCCGTCGGGGCTTCAAAATTTTAATTTGAAGCGAGTTTTAGTAAATAGATAAAGGAGCTTATATGGCAACAGATATTGGAAGAAATGATCCCTGCCATTGTGGATCGGGGAAAAAATACAAAAAGTGCCACCTCGAGAAGGACCAAATTCTTGATCAGAAGAAAAGGCAGGAAGCCGCTTTGAATGCGGCAAAGGTGGCTGAGGAAAAGGAACAAGCAAAAGAAAAGACATCTCAACCCAGCGGACCTAAAAAGGAACCGCCGATTGAAAAGAAAAAAGGATGGTTTCAGAAGGTGGCCGGGAAGGTGGATTTCATTAAAAATATATCTTCTCGACGAAATATCCCACAGAACAAGGGCGGTTGATCTTTTTTCTTATTGCATCAAAAGAGCCCGAATTGGTGTTCGGGCATGATTTTTTCTTTAAATTTTTTTTTCAAAAATGGGGAAAGTTTTAAGAAGTCATTGGTAATCATAAGGATTCGGGACTAAATAAATCTTTTTTCTTCTTCCAAACAACTCATTTATTTTTTAATATCTTTTTCTAATCCTGACTCATAATCATCTCAGCGGTGTTCCGAAGTGAGTGGTTTTAGGTTCTAAAAGGTTTCTCGCACAATGCAAATTGGAAAAAATAAAAATATTTTTTGGGTTCACCCTAGCTCTGATATTTTTTATCGGAAACAAGGTGAAGTGCATTGTACATCCCCCGTTATTCCCAAACTGACATCGAAGGGAATAAAACTAACCGTCCTCACTTTTTACGATCCGACGCTTTTGCCAAAAACAAAATTGGCCCCATCTCGCAAGATTGCCTATCAGATTAAGTTAACGGACACGTTTAATGTGGAAATTCTAAAGCTGAGCAAAGGGACTGTGAACCCTGAAATTTACATGGCAAAAGTTGAGACAAGCGATCCTGCGATTAATAGCGCGGTTTTCGTCAAAGCCGCTATTGATTTCGCCATGAAGCGAAAGAAACCTATCGATATCTTCCACTCCTTTGGCCAAGAGGGGGCGCTTTTGCCCCTGATGCTTCAATCAATTAATGGTGATGTGGCAAAATTTTATAGCAACACAAAAACCATTTGGACTACCAATGCCGTTTTCCAAGAAAGATCTTTTCCGCCAGACATTCTTTCTTATTTAGGAATCCCTAAAGAGCTTTACCATCCGGATGGGATTGAGTATTACGGACGCGTGAGCTTTCTAAAGGCGGGCCTTATATTTTCAGACCTAACCGGGTTTGTGGGGGTGGGGAAAACTCGATCTCAGCAGTTTTTTGTCAATGTCAACGGATTTGGCGGAGTTCTAGCCGCTCATAAGGATAAAATTAAGCTTTGGCCTTCAGAAAGATCCGTCCAAGCCCATTTGGATGCCTACGAAGAGGTTCTCTCTCGTCCAAAATCGGAGCCGGTTGTCAATAAGATTATCGAAAAGGTGAGACGGCAAGTCGTGATTCCTCGACCCAGTTACCAGGAGTTATGGGGGCCGGTGCCGGCGCAAAATTATAATCGAAACCAAATCGGGTTTCTCGTTCAATCTCCAGTTAAGGCATATACTTTTTGGGAATGGATTTATACGGATTTCAAGGATTATGGAGTTGTCTTAGAGGATTGCGACTCCGGGACGCATCATCTTTTAGGCCGCGGGCTTTCTCCAAAAGGGGACTTTTGGTTCGACGTATCGCCGAACAGGGGATATGCCGTTGAACTTTTTGGATGGGACGCCCAAGATAAAGCGCACCTATTGATGCGTTCGCAGGTTGTCCGCACACCGCGTAATTCCATCAGTGATAATCCTAACATTGTTTTTGTCGACACACGGTTAAAGAAGCGGTATCGGCTCAAACATCCGATCAGCCTCTTGGAACAAGAGGTTTATTTGGGAGCCAGTGAACGAAGGTTTCGGGTAAAGAGACCTGTCGGTCTTCTACAACAGGAGGTTGGTCTTGGCGCAAGCGGTGTTTTCAAGGGAGCCAGCGAACAATGGGGTGTATCATCCCATGGCTTGATGTTCAAGAAGAAAAAGGTGAAAGTATGACCGAACCGGTCGGCTATCTGAATATCGTCTTGCATTCCCACCTGCCTTTTGTTCGCCATCCAGAATACCCTGATTTTCTCGAAGAAGATTGGTTTTATGAAGGGATGGTGGAAACATATGCTCCCCTCCTCATGAGGCTTGAAAAACTAAGGTGGGAGAGAATTCCCTTTAGATTGACGATCTCTGTTTCTTCTCCGTTGGCCGGCATGATGAAAGACGGACTGATCCGATCCCGGCTTTTAGACTACATCAACAAAAGGCTCGAACTTCTTGAAAAAGAGATTTCAGGAAACGAAGGCAGCCATGTCCAAAAAATGGCTGTGTATTATTTCAATGAACTGACCTCTGTCAAAGATTTTATATATAACCGTCATCATGGAAATGTGATTCATAGCTTGAGATCACTCGAAGATTCGGGCCATCTTGAGATCATTACCTGCACCGCCACTCACGGTCTGTTGCCCCTGGCCGGCGGCATCCCTCCTCGCCGGGCTCAAATACTCACCGCCGTTCGTTCTCATGAAAAGAATTTCGGCAAGAAACCCCGCGGAATTTGGTTGGCTGAATGCGGTTACGAAGAAGGGATCGATAAACTTTTGGCTGAAGCCGGAATCGAATACTTTTTTGTAGACACGCATGGACTGGTTTTCGGCGACCCGGCCCCTGTATATGGCGTCTATGCGCCAGTCGTGACGGAATATGGCGTCAGCGTCTTTGGACGGGACCCGGAATCGACCAAGCAGGTTTGGAGCCAAAAAGAAGGATACCCCGGCGATTTCCAATATCGAGAATTTTATCGGGACCTTGGCCATGACGCGAACTATGAATACATCCGGCCTTATCTTCATTCGGACGGAGTGAAGAGAAATATCGGCATAAAATATCATCGGATCACGGGCGATGTGGAATTGCATGAAAAACAATATTACGAAGTGGAAAAAGCCACTGAGACGGCAGCCTCCCACGCGGGAAACTTTTTATTTAATCGCCAGGCTCAGGTTCGTTGGTTGAGGGATAAGACCAAATATCCGCCCATTATCGTGGCGCCTTATGACGCAGAGTTGTATGGCCATTGGTGGTATGAAGGACCTCAATTTATTGAATTTCTCATCCGGAAAACCGCATGTGATCAAAATGAAGTGGAAATGATCACCGCTTCCGATTATTTAGACCGTCATCCCATTCGCCAGCTTCAAAAACCCAATCCTTCCACTTGGGGCGCCGAAGGGCACCATTTGGTTTGGCTAAACGGGTCCAATTGTTGGATGTACGAACATCAGCATTGGGCGGAAAAAAAGATGGAAGAACTGGCGAATCGGTTTCCTTCCGCCGGGGGGGATCTTAAACGAGCCTTAAATCAATTGTTAAGAGAGCTTTTGCTCCTCCAGGCATCCGACTGGGCTTTTATAATTTCAACGGGGACGGATGTGGCCTACGCCACGAAAAGATTCCGCGAGCATCTGGATTGGTTTAAGAAACTGGCTGAACAAGTCGAATGGAACCGCATTGATTTGGGATTTCTTTCATTTTTGGAAGACCGCAACGGGATTTTCCCCGAGGCTCAATATTCGGATGTCTTGGCCGGAGAAAACGACATGGAACCGGTGTTTAGTTTCTCAGAATTTTCCGCCTAAAACGTGATTGCAATTAAGGGGCTTAGTTCGTAAAATTAATTATTCTGCAGTGACGCAGGCGTCGTCAAAAGGGCACTGGGGCCTTCTCTCCTGAAAGGGGGAGGGGCTTTTTTTTTGCCTAGCCTTTGAACTTCATAAGTTGCCGAAATCTCAACGACGAGAGAAGGATCCCGGGAGTTCGAAACGTCGAAAATTATAGAATGTCTAAATTCGAAATTTAGGAGAGGTCATTTATGAGCATCCAAGAGAGAGAAACGCTTAAAGTCGGAAAAAATGGATATGCCCGGAACGGGACCGTGAAGTCCACTGTCATGGATATTACCGAGGTTTTCGGGTCCAATGTTTTTAACGAAAGGGTCATGAAAGAGAGATTACCCAAGGATACCTTTAGGGCGCTCAAAAGAACAATGGAAGAAGGAGCGCCTTTAACTCTCGAAGTGGCCAATGTGGTCGCCAACGCCATGAAAGACTGGGCCATTGAAAAAGGGGCCACGCATTACACGCATTGGTTTCAACCTCTCACCGGAAAAACAGCGGAAAAGCACGATTCGTTTATCTCTCCCACGACCGAAGGCGGCGTTGTGATGGAATTTTCTGGGAAGCAGCTTATCCAAGGAGAGCCCGACGCGTCTTCTTTCCCGAGCGGGGGCTTACGAGCGACCTTTGAAGCGCGCGGCTACACCGCGTGGGACTGTACCTCTCCCGCATTTTTAAAGGAAGATTCAGCCGGCAACGTGACCCTCTGCATTCCAACCGCCTTTTGTTCCTATACAGGCGAGGCGTTGGATAAGAAAACCCCGCTCCTTCGATCGATGGAGGCAGTTTCAAAACAGGCCATTCGGGTTTTACGGGCGCTTGGAAACAAAACATCCAAACACGTTACATCGACGGTGGGGCCGGAACAGGAATACTTCCTTATTGACAAAAATTATTTTGACCAACGCATGGATCTGGTTGCCGCCGGCCGCACCCTTTTTGGCGCCCCCGCACCGAAGGGCCAGGAAATGGAAGACCAATATTTCGGCGCCATTAAAGATCGGGTGTCTGCGTTTATGAAGGATTTGGACATCGAACTCTGGAAAATGGGCGTTTCCGCCAAGACGAAACATAATGAAGTGGCGCCCAACCAATTCGAATTGGCGCCTATTTATTCCACGACAAACATTGCCGCCGACCACAACCAGCTTGTCATGGAGACGATGGGAAAGGTCGCTCTCCGGCATGGGCTCGTCTGTTTACTCCATGAAAAACCATACGCGGGTGTCAATGGTTCGGGGAAACACAACAATTGGTCGATCGTTGGTCCCGACGGCAAGAACTGGCTTTCACCGGGAGACAATCCCCATGATAACGCGAAATTTTTAGTTGTCTTGTGTGCGATCATCAAAGCGGTTGATACGTATGCTGATTTATTACGCTCATCGGTCGCTTCTGCGGGTAACGATCATCGGTTAGGTTCTCATGAAGCACCACCGGCGATCATTTCTATCTTCTTAGGTGATCAGTTGACGGATGTCATCGAACAGGTTGAAAAAGGTGGGGCGAAGAGTTCAAAGAAAGCAGGTATTCTTGAAATCGGCGTTGATTCGTTGCCGAAATTACCACGCGATGCAACTGATAGAAATAGAACGTCGCCGTTTGCGTTTACGGGTGCAAAATTTGAGTTTCGTGCAGTTGGGTCAAACATGAATCTGGCTGGCCCCAACATTGTTTTGAACACGATTGTGGCAGAGGCGCTTGATGAAGTGTGTACGAAACTTGAAAAAGCGAAGAGCGCAAAAAAGGATTTTAATACGTCGGTGCAGGAATTATTGCAGGACATCATTAAAAAGCACAAGAGGGTTATTTTTAATGGCGATAATTATACCGAAGAGTGGCGCAAAGAAGCCGAGCGTCGTGGGTTGCCGAATTT
>JAKLIS010000071.1 GCA_022709485.1 Elusimicrobiota bacterium
TGGATATCTTTGTCGTGTTTATGGCTTTCAAAAACAGCCAGCAGGCTGTAGGCGCAGGGCACCACAAGAAGAGTGAGAAATGTTGAAACCATCACCCCGCCGATAATCACCAACGCCATGGGAACCCGCGTTTCTGATCCAGGCCCAATCCCCAAAACCGGCGGAATGGCGGCGGAAATGGTGGCCACCGATGTCATGAGAATGGGCCTCAGGCGTATGGGGCAGGCTTCCATAAGCGCTTCTCTCAAACTCTTCCCCAATTTTCGGCGTTCATTGGTGAAATCCACAAGAAGAATGGAGTTTTTCTTCACAATTCCCATGAGAAGTATTATTCCAATCATGCTGTAGAGATTAATGGATTTCCCGCCGAGCCACAGCGCGATAAAAGCGCCGGTCAAGCTGAAAGGGAGCGCCAACAGGACAGTGAAGGGATGGGTGAAGCTGTTGAACTGAGATCCCAACACCATATAGGCCACCACGATTCCCAAAATCAAAGCGAAAAAGAGGCTGGAAAACGATTCTTTAAAGGTTTGGGCGCTTCCGGAGATGACGAGGCGGTATCCTTCCGGCAAAATATCTTTTCCAATTTTTTCCACGGCGGCCAGGGCCTGCCCCTGAGATTTACCGGGCGCGACATTGGCAAAAACGCTGATCGCCCGCTCGCGATTTTTCCGGCTGATGGATAGAAGCGTGGGCTTTTCAATAATTTGGACCACATCGGAAAGGCGGATGACTTCGCCGCGGTTATTTCGGACCCAGATTTTTTTGATGTCCTGGGGGCTTTGCCGATCTTTTTCCGTCAGACGCACCCGTATGTCATATCGCCGGCCGCCTTTTGTGTATTTACCTGCGCGAATGCCGCCGATGCTCGCGTTGATGGCGTTTCCAATGGCGGAAATGCTCACTCCGCGCTCGGCGGCTTTGAGCCTATCCGGCACCACCCGCACCTCCGGCATGCCGAGCTGGTAATCGGTGTCCACGTCCGACATAAACCCGGACTCCTCCATTTTGTTCATAACCACGTCGCTTAAGTTGGCCAGGGTGTCCCAGTCCCGCCCCCGGATGGTAAATTCCACCGGGAAACCGCGTTGAGACGCGAAGCCCGCCAAGGAGAGATCTTGCGCCACCGCGCGAAAGATACCCGGGATCTCTTTTAAATCTTTCCGGGACGCGTTGATAAATTCTTGTTGGGATAAAGGACTTTTCTTTCCCGGCCGCGCGGGCCTTTCATGGGGCTCTTTTAATGTCACAAACATCATGCCGGAATTAACTTGAGACCCGCCGAAACCGCCCACCGATCCGAAATACCGCTTCACTTCCGGCTGCGAACCGATATAGGCTTCCACCTGTTTGAACACCCCGTCCGTGAATTCAATGGAAGATCCCACCGGCGTTTGGATACGGATAAGCAAGATGCTTTGGTCCTGTGGGGGGACGAATTCTTTTTTGAGAATTTTTAGAAATGAAAGGGAGGCCGTGAAAAAAACCAAAGCCAATATAATGACCGTCCACCTGTGATCCAGACACCAATTCAGCGTCCCGCGGTAAAGGTCCGTCCCGGATTTCATGAGATTATCCATCCGCCGCCCGATCCAAGTGGTGTGCTTCACCTCCAAAAACTGGGAGCAGCGCATGGGGGCCAGCGTGAGCGCTTCAAACAAGGAAAGAGCCACCGCCACGGAGATGGTGACCCCGTATTGAAAAAAGTATTTCCCAATGATTCCTTTCATGAAAATAACGGGAATAAAAACAGCAAGAATCGCGATGGAGGCCGCCATGGCCGCGAAGGTAATTTCTCGGGCGCCCACCAAAGCCGCGTGGACCTTGGGCTCTCCCATTTCCCGATGCCGGACAATGTTTTCCAGGACCATGATGGCGTCATCCACCACGATGCCGATGACAAGAGTGAGTCCCAAAAGGGTAAAGGTGTTTAAGGTAAACCCGAAGAAATAGAGGCAAATAAATGATCCCAGGATGGACGTCGGGATGGCCAGAATAATGTTGAAAGCCGAACTCCAAGATCCCAGGAACAGCCAGCAAACGATAGAGGTCAAAATCGCGGCCAGAATGAGTTCAAAATTGAGCTCTCGCGTGGACTCTTCTATAAATTTTGTGCTGTCAAAATTCACGTCAAGTTTGAGGCCTTCGGGAAGTGTTTTTTGGATTTCCGCCATGCGTGCTTTGACGCGTTTGGCCACTTCAACGGCGTTTGACCCGCGCTGCTTGCGGATCCCCAGGCCGACGGCGGGAGCCCCGTTCACCCGGGAAAACCGCCGGACGTCATCCAGCCCGTCTTCCACTTCGGCGACGTCCCCGATTCGAAATTTCGTCCAGATGGGGGAGCCGCTCCGCCGGGGGATGACCAGGCGGCGGAACTCGTCCACATTCCCCGCCTCTCCGTAAACCCGGACGTTCAATTCGTTTCTTCCCGTGTCGATTATGCCGGCCGGAACTTCGGCGTGTTCCGATGTAATGGCGGATAGAATATCATCCACCGTGAGTTCATTCCTCTGCATTTTATCCGCGTCCAGCCAAACGCGAAGGTTCGGGTCAATGTAGCCCCCCAGAAAAATGTCTCCCACACCGGAGATCGTGGTGAATTGATCTTTCAAAACGTCCCGGACGTATTCCATGAGATACTTGCGGTCTCTATCACCGGAGAGCGCTAACCACATGATGGGCTGATCTTCGGGATTGGTTTTGGTGATGACCGGAGGGTCGATGTCCCTTGGGAGATTCCGCTGGGCCTGCGCCACTTTGGATTGCACTTCCTGCAGGGCGGCGTCAATGTCCCGGCTCAATTCAAACTCCGCCGATATAGAGGCTTGCCCTTGGCGGGAGGTGGAGGAAATTTCTTTGACGCCTTGAACTTGGATGATGGCGTCTTCAATGGCATCGGTCACTTCCGTTTCTATGACTTCAGGCGCGGCGCCTTCCCAGGTGACCCTCACAGTGACGACGGGAAAATCGACGTCGGGAAGTTGGCTTATTCCTAAGCGGGTGAAGCTGATCCAGCCGAAAAGCATGAGCCCAATCATGAGCATCCACGCGAAAACGGGGTTTTTTATTGAGATGTCGGATAACGTCATTTGGCGGGGATGTCCTCCATCGCGGCCTTCAAGTTCACCCAATTTAATTTCGTGTCTAAAATTGATCGGTCTAAGTCCTGCTTAACGGTTTGCATGGTGTTCATGGCCGAAAGGACTTGGAGATTGTCCACCAACCCCAAACGGTAATCCCGGGCCTGGCTTTCATAACTTTTCTTGGCTTTAAGATAGGTCTCATCCAGCATTTTGGATTCGGAAATGGAGGCCTCCAATTCCGTCAGGGCGTTTTTCACTTCACTCGCGATTTCGCGCTCCAATCTTTCCAGCCTCAAACGCTCTTGGACATAAATGGAATAGGTCTCCCGCACGTCTCCTCTCACCTTGCCCCCCTGGAACAAGGGCACGTCGATATTAAAAAGAATGTCCCAATCGATATCATTATCAACAGTTCGTTTGGTGTAATAATTCCCGATGGCGAAAATAGACGGCCAATATCCCGCTTTGGCAAACCGAACCGCGTATTTTCGGGCGTCCACTTCCTCTTTTTGCGCCTGGAGATCAAATCGATGGCTCGCCTTTAAAAGAGCTTCTTCAACCGGGACGACGCTTTCAACCCGGTCGAAAGAGTATTGAAAGGGAACGTTCCCAAGATCCTTCCCGGTTAGAAAACTTAAAATTTCACGGGCCTGCTTCACATTTCCTTGAAGGACAGCTCGTTGGGCGATGAGATTGGACGCTTGAGCGTCGGCGGCCAAAACCTCGCTTTCCCTTGATTTCCCCAGACGGGCATCTTTTTTTAAGAGGTTGACGCGGTCCGCGGTCAAATCGATGAGAACATTTAAATTTTTGACCCCCGTCTCCAAGCGCGCCGCGTCATAAAATGCAGCGGCGACGTCTCGATACAGATTCGTGAGTTCCCGTTGATAGGTCATCTCACGGCTTCGGATTTCCCGCTTATATCCGGACATGGCCGAAAATTCTTTGAGTCCGTTAAAAAGCGGCTGGGTGAGTTGGAATTTAGAGTTGTCGGTTTTTCGGCGGGGTTTTTCCTCATTTGGGGGGACGGAGGTGTCCTGAATGAGATGGGTATAGTTGTATTTGATGTCGGGAAGAATACCTCCCACCGAACTTTGATACCGGCCTTTGGCGGCTTCAACATCCTGATGCGCGATTCGGAGGTTTTCACTTTGTTGGACCGCCCATTGGTAACAATCCAAAAAACCAACGGCGCCGCCGGTGGAAGGTTCGGCTCCCATCAAAGGGGCCCGCGATAGTCCAAAACCGCTTATGAATATGAATATGAATAAGAAAAATAGTTTTTTCATCAGATTGGGTGCGTCAGGGGGGCCCACAATACCTTTTACATATTGGATTTGGTAGCCTCTTCCCTTCTATGGTTCTCTTATACATCATCGCCGCCACCACTATTGTGGGTTTGGTATCCCTGGCAGGGGCCATGTTCCTTGCCTTTAGAGTAGATGTCAAGAAGGCGACTTTTTATCTGATTAGTCTGGCTTCGGGGACCCTGTTAGGTGGGGCTTTTCTGCATCTCATTCCGGAATCTTTGGAAATCTTAGAACCCAGGCCCGCATTTATATTGATCTCAGTAGGGATTTTTATATTTTTCATTATGGAAAAGTTCCTCATATGGCGCCATTGTCACCATCATCAACACATGGAAGACCATAAACGTTCCACAACGGCCCATATGATCCTGGTTGGTGATAGCGTGCACAATATCATCGATGGGGTCATTATTGGGAGCGCATTTCTAGTGAGTCCCTCTTTTGGAATTTCTATTACCTTGGCCATTATTCTCCATGAAATACCACAGGAACTTGGGGATTTTGGAGTCTTGGTTCATGGGGGGTATTCCGTCCAAAAAGCCCTGGTTGCCAATTTCTTAATTTCCTTGACGGCTCTTGCCGGAGGGGTGATTACATATTTTTTTGTTGGTTTCGCACCGCAAATACAGTCTTTTATCATTCCGATTGTGGCCGGAGGATTTCTTTATATTGCGCTGGCTGACCTCATTCCCCAACTCCATGAGTTCACTGCTTTGCGGCAGACCCTTCGTCAAATTGTGCTTCTGGTTTGTGGATTTTCTTTGATGTTTCTAACACTGCATCATTAATTGTTGTGGTTTTATTTGGCTTAAATCTATTTTTAATCAAATGAACCGCCGAGTTCTGACATTTCTCTTTTTTCTTCTTGTCTTCCCTCTCCTCGCCTTTGCTGTCCCCAAGGTCACTCTTCTGGTGGTCGTGGACCAAATGCGCGCGGATTATTTGACCCGTTTCTCGGGAGAGTTCACGGGCGGATTGAAAAAACTTTGGGATGAAGGCGCGGTTTTTGAAAACACCCGTGTTCCCTATGTCCCTTCAGAAACGGCGCCCGGTCACGCGGCCATATCCACCGGCCGGCTTCCGTCGGAAAATGGCATTGTCGGAAATCGCTGGTGGGGGAGAGAGACCGGCAAAAGTGTAAATGCCGTTCGCGGAAAAGGCGGCCTCATCGGGCCGGGAAATTTGCTTTGTGAGACGCTAACGGACGTTTTAAAAAAAGAGTCGCCCCAATCTTTGATTTTGAGCCTTTCTTACAAGGACCGAACCGCGGTCCTATTGGGCGGCGGCAAGCCGGATCTGGCGCTTTGGTTTGACGACAAAAAAAATCATTTTGTCAGTTCCCATTTTTATCCCGCCGTTCCGGCTTGGGTGGAAAAAGTGAAAATAAATGATGAGTCTCCAACAAAGAACCCGGCTATTTTTGCCGACAAAATATTGGAAACCTTGCTTTTCAAAATTCTTCAAAATTTTCCTGTTGGGAAAGATGACATTCCGGATTTTGTGGCGGTGAGCTTTTCAGGAACGGATTTCGCCGGCCATGCTTTTGGGCCGGACAGTCCGGAAATGAAGACCCAAATAAGGCTTATCGATCGGATTTTGGGACGTATATTTCTTCAATTAGAAAAGAACGCCGGGGTTGGAAATTTTTCGGTGATTCTGGCATCGGATCACGGCGTGGCCCCTGTGCCGGGCTCAAAGAGCGGCCGAAAAATTCGGGCCCGGTCCATTCCATGGCCCCTTTTCCAAAAAAATCTTAAAAAAGCCCTAAGCGATGCGTTTCCGGCTGTGGGGCCTGCCGTTTTATCCGCCTTTTACGCCCCAAATATCTATTTCGACCGAAGGGTCGTTTCCCAAAGCGGATTAAACTGGGAAGAGTTTCTGGAGAAAACGCGAGCGGTGATAAAAAAATGCGATGGCGTGGCGGACGTGTACGATCCGAAAAAAGGCGAGCCAAAAGATGAATATCTGCCCTTATTTCAGGCTGGATACAAGGATGGCCGATCCGGCGATTTGATGGTTCGGCTTCAAAAAGGCGTATTGGTTAAGACAAACACGTCAAAATCTTCGCACGGCTCTCCCTATGATTACGACCGGCATGTTCCCCTCATTTTTTGGGGGCCTGGTTTCAAGACGGGGCGATTTTCGGAACCGGCCAAAATTATAGACGTGGCTCCAACGGCGGCCCGAATAATGGGAATCGAATGGTCCCCGGGATTGGAAAGCCGGGCGCTTCAAGAGGCTATAAAGTAGGGAGAATCATGAAAGTGATTCATATGTAATTGTTTTAATGATAGGAACCGCCTGTCTTGAAATTCGGTCGACAATTTGACCCCTTAAAAACATAACCTACAAAAACTCAATTTGATCGAGTTTAGTTAGTTTATAAAAATTCTATAAACCATCATAAATATGGTATAAATGGCAATTATGGATCCAATTACAAACCCC
>JAKLIS010000072.1 GCA_022709485.1 Elusimicrobiota bacterium
GAGCAAAAAATTCTCGGCATGACGAAGGGGTTTCGTCGCCCTGAGACGTCTCTGCTCAGGGCCGCGGTAAGGGCCATAGACGAGATTCCCTAAATGAGTTTTTCGGGGCCATGGAATTTATTGTTGACATTCGTCGACGGAAAATTGTATTTTCTCGACGGTAAAAAACAAAATAGCCATTTCCCTCCATTTGCGTCGCATGTTATTGTAGCCTTAAGTCAATCCTAACCCTTGACCGTTGGAAGAAACGGTCCCGTTTGACAATCTAAAAATTGTCAAAACGGGAGGTGAAATCATGAATCAACGCATTTTTATCGTGGACGATGAACCGGACATGGTCCGAATCGCCGCGGACCTTCTTGAAGAAGAAGGTTATCACGTCACCGCTTCGACTCATCCCGAAGAGGCCATCAAAAAAATCCGGACGAACCCCCCGGATTTAATTCTCTTGGACATTCGCATGCCCGATAAAGATGGGCTGGAGGTCTGCCGGGAATTAAAATCCGATCCCCAAACCAATTCCGTTCCCATTATTATGATCTCGGTGAAAGCCGAGGAAGCCGATGTGGTGCTGGGGCTGGAGTTGGGGGCCGAAGATTATATTCCGAAACCTTATCGCCGGCGGGAGCTCTTAGCGCGGGTGAAGACCGCGCTAAGGCGCGCCGATCCCAACCAAAAAGTGGAAAGGCTTCAGGTGGGGCCTTTTACCCTGGATTTTGGGTCTTATCAAGCCTTCATCAATAAAAAGGAACTGAGCCTCACGCCCAAAGAATTTGAGCTCTTGAGCTTTTTCTTAAAGCGCGAAGGCCGGGTTCTCACCCGCGCCATGATTTCTGAAAGCGTGTGGGGGGTGGAATATACGGGGAGCACCCGGACCATAGACGTCCACGTGGACATGCTCCGCCGAAAGCTGGGGAAGTGGGGGGACGCCATCGTGGGACTCAAAGGGGTGGGCTACCGCTTCGAAGTGCCGGATTGATTCTTTTTGATTCAAATACCCCTTAAAAAATAGTGGCAATGGATCCCCAAGGTTAATTATACTGTGGTAAGATAATCTTACTTAAGGAAATGACCCATGAACACCGTCAATATTACAAGCGTCTCATCCAAAGGACAAATCGTTATTCCTGCCGATATCCGGGAGCAGATTGGGCTCTCTTCAGGGATGAAACTCGCCGTATTTACTGACGGGATGAATCTTTTGCTCAAGCCCATCAAAGCGCCCAAAATGGAAATTTTTGAAAACCTCATAAAAACCAGCCGCCAATTCGCCAGAAAAATTGCCTTGAAAAAAACGGACCCCTCCAAATCCATCAAGAAAGTCCGTCATGAAAGTCGTTCTTGAATCATTCCCAGGCCGGATCTCTCTAATTTAAAGGAATGGTGAAGGTCATTTTGGTTCCAAATCCTTCGCCTTTGGATTCAGCCCAAATCCTACCCCCGTGGGCTTCCACCCACATTTTCGCGATAGTTAATCCGATCCCCGATCCTTTGGCGCTTCTGCCTTGTTTTCCTTGAAAGAACCGGTTAAAGACATGGGGAAGGTCTTCCGATGGAATGCCAATACCTGAGTCCTGGATAGATACAATCAAATTTTTGGAATCTGATTCCACCGAGATTCGAATTTCGCCCTCCTTTGTGAATTTAATGGCATTCGACAAAAGATTCGAGAGAACCTGCCTCAATTTTTCTTTGTCCGCTTTAATAATCATGGGATTATCGGAGAGGACGGCCTGCATTTTTATTTTTCTTGCCCCGGCTTGTTGGCGGGTGGCGTGAACGACGTCATTTACCAGTTCATTAAAACCCAAAGCCGCAATCTCCATGGCCGGCATCTTTCCTTCCGCTTGAAAAACAACTAACAGAGAATTGACATAATTCCGCAGGCGGTCGACATTGGCGTTTACCATTTGGAAGTATTCGCTCTTTTTTCCTTCATTGGCCAATATCCGGGGTTCGGAAAGCATTTCCATGGCTCCTTCAATGGTGGCCAACGGCCCTTTTAATTCATGGGTAATCCCCGCCATCATGTGCTCTTGAAAAAATACATTTTGGCGGATAAAAAAGGCATAAAGAAAAGGACCCAAAGACAGAATTGAACTGACAATAAATACTTCCAAAACAATGAGAGAAGTGGCTAGAGGGGGAAATTGGGCCAATTTTAAATGGATGAGAAATAAAAATGGGACGGAGGCGCCTATTAGAATGAAATAAATCACCAAAACAAGTAAGGCGCGGCGGATAAAAATTCGAATATCCATAAGGTGAAACCGCAGCATCGCGTAGGCAACAATAAAGACGAACGCCACAATTCCCAGGGAACCATAAGGGTTTAAAGGGTAAATCCACGAATGGTAAGGAACCCAGAAATTCATTGCGCCGCCAAAATAACCGATGATCGATCCCGTAAGCACATATTGAAGTTGAAGTTTTTTGAGTCCCGAAGAGTTTCTAAGAGCTTTTATCAAAAATACCGTTGCCCAAATGACAACCACCATGAAGCCCAGAATAAACCAAGGATAAGCGGGGCCTGCTTGGATCATTAATTCGAATCCGTATTTAGGTATAGCACCGGATACCAACCACCCACCCAAGTTCGCAATAATCGACCCCAAGGGATAAAGATAAAGGGCGAAAAACCATTTCGGAATAATCGTTTGAGTTTGAAAATAAAGATAGTGAAAATAAAAAACTGGAATGAAAGGGACAGGATTTTGGGACAGGGCGCAATAAAAAGTGGCGGCTTTGCTTGAAGAAGCAAGGAACATAAGACAGATACCCAAAGCCCAAGCGGAAATAGAAAAAGTGAAGAGGGAAAATGTGATGTTTGTTTTTTTCTTAAATCCCTGATTTAAACAAAGGACTAGAATTCCTATAAAGGAGGTTGCGGCACATACAAGCGCCAGAACCCAAAAATATTCATGTTTCATTATTCAAATCCCATTTCAATTTTCAATTTCAAAAACGGCCTCACCAGGCCGCTATTCTATATCTTCGGGGCTTAAATTTAATTGAGAGCAATTCGTGGGAAAAAACCGGGGGCCTGGATTGTTTTCCAATCCAGGCCCCCGAAGTTTAGAGCAGTCGAAAATAGGCTTTGTTGCTTTTTCTTATCCCTTGTTGCCGAAGGTATAGCGAAGGTTCACGCCGTAAAAACCTCCGTCAGATTGATATTTTCCATCGATAGGAGCGCCAATTGCATCCCCTTGAGTATTGCTGATTCTCCGTTTATAGGTTTTGAACAACTGGGCCGCCACGTCCACCGCGAGATCGTCGGTGATGTTATACCCGGCGCCCAACGAAAGGATATGGACGGTGATATCGGGTAGTCCCGGTTCAAATGTGGTTTCCGGCACCGCTTGATTCAGATAGGAATACCCTCCCCGAAGCGCCCATTTTTTATTGAGGATATATTCCGTTCCAATCCCAAAACTCCAGGCATCATGCCAATCTTTTAGGGTGGGGTTATCCGCGTTCAACACCGCTTGGCGGACGGGGTCGGGATCGTCAAACTTGACGTTTTGATCCCGGCTCACGCTCCATTCTTGCCATTCGGCATCGGCTTCAATGACCCATTTTTCTGTGGGTTTGAAGGCGTAACCAAACATCAACTGATTGGGAACGTAAACAGTGGCCTCGGCGCCGGTGGTATATTTAGGGCCGCCGAACACGGTGGTGGCCGCGGTGCCATTAATGTTATTGAATTCCAATTCTCCCTCCACTTCCACGGCGGCTCCTCGTCGGAAAGTGATTCCAAAAAGGTGTTTTTCCATCAATTTATAGGCCAAGCCGATATCCCACCCGAGGGCAGCTCCATCTCCGGTGAGTTTTTGTTGCGTTTCTTGTTCAGTCCCTGTCGCACTCCCAGTTATAATGCTTTCATTTAGAACGACGCCACTGATCTGCTTTTTCATGGTGACGTCTTTCACCCAGTAATAATCCACACCGCCCCCGACTGAGAGGGAGTCGTTGATTTGGTATCCCACAGACGGATTGATGTTAAAAACAGCCAAGTTGGTTTCCGTGGCCAGGTATTTGAGCGGGCTGGATTTGGTCCAATTGGTGGCCAGGCCCCAAGGCACGTTGATGCCCAGCCCAAATCCCCATTTTTCCTGGTTTAATTTGGAGGAAATATGGAAGTTCGGCGTGACAGCTAGGTTATTGTCGGCTTCATCGGTAACCCCGTTGAAACCTTCGTATTTCGTGTTGATGTCTTGAAAGGCCACGCCAACGGATAGATTGTTTGCCGGAACCATTGGAAGACGGGCGGCGTTGAAAGTGACGGCGGTGGCGTCATCGACGGACGCGACCATTGTGTTGGCCCGACCCATGGCTCTGGCGCTTGGAACTTGGTTGGCATACGACCCTGAGTTGACAGCCCAGGCTGAACTGGCCATAAGACTTGCCGTGAAAACCCCCAGGAGAGCGGTTAGGAATGATTTTTTGAACCCCATTTGTTATTTCCTCCTCATATTCAAGCCGTTGCCGGCTTGTTGTGTGGCGAATAAATCAGATGATTAATTTGTTCCGATATCAATTTTCCCACGTGGGAAAGAAACTTTTTGTCCTCCCGGTTATAGAGCGCCCCGGATTTTTTCGGCCCCAGAACAATAAAGCCCATGAGTTGCTCGCCAATGGTGATGGGCACACACGCGGCCGCGCCCAGCTTTTTCATGGTCCGGAGGATTTTGTTGAACGTGGCGCGCTCCCCAGCGGATGACCGGGTACCATACATATCTACCTCATCATCCAAAACAATTCCATAGTGAAATAATCTTCGTTCCGATTCCAGCGTTCGTATCAAAAAGTCCGAATGGAAAAGATTCACATCCTCGCCCTGAACCCCAATTTTTTCAAAAGTTTCCCGAGGATAAGGTTTGAATTGGGAACTTGTTGCATCCCAAAGGACCACCCCCGCGTGATCAACCTTCCAAATCTCCTTAATTTTCTGGGTCATCTGATCTGCCAAGGTTTCAACTTTTTCAGAGCTTCTGAGTATCCGCGAGATGTCTTCTAGGATGGCCCTAAAATCGGGACTCTGGAACACGTATTGATCCACAAAATAAATAATTTTTCTTTTTAAAGGGTCATAAACCATTAAAAGTGCAAAACATCCAATCCAGTAAGGCAAGCCGGGAATACCGCTTTTAAAAAGGCCACTCGTTGAATAAATGACGAGAAAAAAGAATGCACCTGATATCACAGCGACAACCCCATACGCCAGGCCCCATCTTATTAGCAAGTCAAACTCCATTAACTTGAATCTAAGGATTGCATAACCCAAAATAAGAGCAAATAGAGCTACTAGGAAATCGTGAGGGAAAGGTTCCTGTTGGGAATAAGCCGTGATGAAATGGATACCTCCTCCAATATAGGCAAAGATAAAACCGGCAAAGAAATACTTTATTTGATTTCGTTTAAGGCCGCTTGATTGTGAATACTCCCTGATCAATTCATAAAAAGCTATTCCACAAATAATCCCGAAGTAAGCAACAAAACCAGGATACAATGGCCCGGGAAGAACAAACCGGGCGCCTCCATTCTCGCCAATTCCTTCTATAAAGGATTTGTTAAAAGAGAGGAAAGAAAAAACAATGCCGATAATAAAACAAATTAATAAAGCCCCTTTTTTTTCGAACTTTTGAGGGTGAAGAATTGAGAGAGTCAAAAATAAAAAGGAGAAAGGGACTTGAGCCGCCGCAAAATAAATAAATTGAGTTATTTGGAGTTGAATTTGCGGGTTGTGAGAAAGGCTGGTTAAAAAAGGAAAAAGGGTCCAAATTGAAATTAAAAAGGTAATTCCAGCTAAGGCATAATGGGATTTGGTTTTTCTGGAGTAGATTGAAATAGAACAGACAACAATATTTAGGAGACTCGCAAATATAGATGAAATTGAATAAATGCTCATCAAAAGGTTAAGCAATCCTGCCTTAAAGATTTGATTTTTTCAAAAACCTTTTCGTTTACAACCTTCCCAAAACTTTTTAACTCAGCTAGCTTGAACCCATGCTTTTCGCCAAGTTGTCTAATTTCATTTACTTTAGATGCGGAAATATTTCCTCCGATAGAAAAAGACTCAAATTTCTTTTCGAGAGCCAAAATCATTGTTTCCGCCATGCAGGCAAAAGCCAGTCCTGAGGGCAAACCAAAATAAAAATTGAAATTCGGATTTCCTGGAGGATCAACAACTCCTCCATCAATGACTAGGATGTCATCACGTTGGGCGGCATCTTCTGGGGAAATATTTCTTGGCTGAGAAAGATCGCAAATAATACTTCCGGGAGTAATATCTTTAATATTTAGAACAGTCCCAGGGGTATTGGTGCTGACGAGGACCAGTTGACTTTGCGCAAGTCCTTCTGGAATGTTATTCGTGAAGATAAACTCAGTGTTTGGATATTGTTTTCTAAGTGCATCAACCACATCATTAAGTTTTTTTGAATTCCGAGCCACTAAGATTATTTTTTTTGCCTTGGGCGCTAAAAGCTCAACGCAAACCCTCCCAATTGAACCTGTGGCTCCAATAATGGCGATGGAAGAATCCTCCATTTTAATGTTTGCTAATAAGGCAGCTTCTTCTAAAGCTAATAAAGCAGTGGCAATAGTATAGGCGGTGCCTGTTGTGATGGGCATTTTAAGAGAGGCCTCTATGTCGACCCCTCTTTTCCCAACGAAAGCCGAATATGCTCCCAAACCTATGATCTTTGCTCCTTGGGCTTTGGCAATTTCCCCAGCTTCGATAATGTGGTCAAGAAGGA
Source organism: Elusimicrobiota bacterium (assembly GCA_022709485.1). Lineage (GTDB taxonomy): Bacteria > Elusimicrobiota > Elusimicrobia > F11 > F11 > JAKLIS01. The sequence goes on from JAKLIS010000072.1 coordinate 6,759, forward strand.
ATCCTTTATCGAG
>JAKLIS010000073.1 GCA_022709485.1 Elusimicrobiota bacterium
TTTGAATAAGCTGTTTTTCACCGGAAACTAACTATTGAAATTGGAGAAATCCAACCTAGAGAGAGGCCCACCCTTCGTTGGAAAAAAAGACGGAAATTGTCAAATTTAAAGACTTTATCGAGGAGTATTCAACAGAACCCCTCCTGTTGAGCGATTAAAGAAAATCATCAGGAGGTCTGGAAATGTCAAATCGAAAGTTAAAGTATACGTGTTGTGTTATCGTGGGTTTATTGTTGTTTGTCGCTGTTTCTCAGGCGGCGAATGATCGCCCCAGGTTTTTTGTGGGTTTTGATTATATAAGCTCAGGCAATATTGAAGATTCATTGGAAAAAACGGAGACAGACGGTGTTTCAACTGTGGTGGATGAAGGAGGGATTCCAATGCCTGAGCGTGAATCAGATGCGGGGATCGGGGGACGTGTCGGTATTTTTTTTCCAGTTGAATCCGATCAAACCATTGAATGGGGATTGAGCGCGGGTTTTATTAACGGGCCAAAAACCACTTTAATAGTAAATGATCCTTCTTTCCCGCCTGGGTCGCTTACAAGCGAATTTGAAAATTCTTACATTCGTGGATTAATAGAAATTCAAAAGCGCATGCCCCTTAATTCCTCCGTGGCTTTTAAATTCGGGGCAGGGATAGGGGTTGGCCAGGGAAAAACAACGCAGACTTTTACTCCTTCGGGATACTATGACTTGTTCTATTTAAAAACCGAATCTTCTAAAAAAAGCACGGGATTAACCTGGGAACTGTCGCCATCATTGGTGTTCGGATTGAGTGGGAAAACAGAGTTGGAGATCGGAGTCCGTTATATGGCTCTTCCGAAAATAAAGGAATCTCTTGAAACATACGAAGTTAAGTACTCGGGATTTGGCTTTTTTGCGGGACTTTCCTTTTAGAAAATAGGTTTAAATTTTTATCGCTGTCCGTTAAGCGGACAAAGGTCCCTTCGAAGGCTTCCGAAGGGAAGGACCAACAGCAGGGGGAAGCCATTGGCCGGGCGTCGCTTCGCTTGAAAGAAAGGAACCGCGGGAAGTTGGTTCTTCTTTCAAGAGAAGTGGCGCCCGGCGCTTTTTGTTACAATCAACCTGCTTTTGGGCCCGAGGGGCCCGGGGAGCGGCCTTAAAAGGGCCCGTAGCTCAGTTGGTTAGAGCACTCCGCTCATAACGGATTGGTCGTAGGTTCAAGTCCTACCGGGCCCAAAGTAATACGCCTTTTGTCAAAGATTCAGAACGAAAACATAAGCGCGATAACAACAAATCTATGCACGCCATCAATTTAAAAGGACTTTTTATCTTCATCATTTCCCTGTTTGGGGGAGGGGCTTTTTATCCTACTTCAGCGCCTGCCCAACTTTGAGATTGATTTCCTTGGCAGATCGAAAAAGAGACTTTTGTTAACGCAATTGTTTATGGCCATAGGACTGATTATTTTTTTGGCATGGGGTTACCTCTTTCGTGCGGGATACTATCTCCCGGAAGGAGTCGGCTTAGTCGGAGATAATCATTTGTTTGTCCATCACGCTCTTGAACCGGGCTTGTATTATTACTATGGCCATTTTTTATTTCCCATTATTCTTGAACCCATAATTCAATTGGGATTGCATACCCATTTGCTAGACGCGCTTGACCCTTTTTTAAATGCCAAAGTGATGGCTCTTTCTTCTTTGCCAACAAGGGTTTTAGCCCTATCATCTTTATTGTTACTAGGATGGTATATCTATCGTAAATATAGATCTTTCTTTTTGGGGATTTTGGCTATATTCACCTTTGCTTGGTCTTACGGATTTTGGATTTATTGTCTTCAAGGAAATGGTCTGGGGCTGGTGCTCCCAATTGAAATAATGGCGATTATTTCAATTCTGATGTGGATAGACTCTCAAAATGACAAATGGCTATTTTCGGCCGGATTGGCTATTTCCGCAGCCGTGTTTGCGCACATTGCCGCATTCATATTTTCTTTGAGTGTCTTCATTACGGTCGTATTATTGGTCTTTTCTCAAAGGATGAATGCCATGAAGAAAATCAAAGCGGTGATTTGGTTTTCCATCCCGATAATTTCTCTGGGTGTAATTTTTTATTTGCTTATCGCGAATAAGGTAGGAACGATGAGGCCGATTGCTATTTTTCATAGGATTGCCCAAGATCCAACTGGAGATATGGGAAATCAAATGGTGTCTTTAGGAAATCCCGTTGGAACTTTCCTTCTAAAAATGGCCCATAACGGGTTTACATCCGTGATTCAAAGTTTCAACCGTTGGGAAATAAAATATTCATTTGAATTTTTCATCGTCTTTATTATGGGTTCTTCACTTGTGGCACTGCTTCTGTCTTTTTTGAAAAATGTCAAGCTTTCAATTAAGGAATTATTGATGTCTCCACCCTTAGTTGGCCTTTTAATATCAATTTTGATGTTGGTGATTTTTGTTTTTTACCGTCCTGGAAGCCATTATTATATCGTTGCGATTGTTCCCAACCTTTTTTTGTTCCTTACGGCCTGTTTTATAGACAGGGCAGATTCATCTGCGCGGGTTCTTAAGATTAGGCTTCTCGTGTTGTTTCTTTTGGGGCTGTTTACTTTTAACACGATTGGTCATAGGAACGCGCTCAGAGGTTCAAAAATTACCGATGAACAATATTATAGAGAAAGCGCTCTTATCCGATCCTTTTTGGGGGAAAAAGAACAAGCAGTTTTTTTTCGCCGGTTTTTATATGAATACAACACCCTCGCTATTAAGGGGTATTATCAACCTCTTTTTTCAAATATCTCGTGGGAATCAAATTTCGATGATTTAGCAAAGAACAACCAACTTTCGAAAAGAATTAATGCTCTTTTAACGGGGCCTCAGGATATCAAAGTTTTTTTTGGAGAAGAGGAATTGAGCCTCTTACCTCTTTCTCGGACGAATTTTGAAGCGATAAAAGTCGGGCATGGAATCTGGCAATTAAAAAAGAAGGGGCCGGGGGACACCTTTTTCTCCAGTCGTCCACAGCTTTACAGCAAAAGCTGAAAATTATATTAGAATGGGTCTCTCCCAATTTTCGGCGGGCAGTTAGCTCAGCGGGAGAGCGTCCGCCTCACACGCGGAAGGCCATAGGTTCAATCCCTATACTGCCCAGTTTTTTTAAATTTTTATATAAAAGGACTGCAATGACCGACGATCTTCATTTACTCTTAAAACTCCAGGAATTCGACGTTGCCATCGATGATTTAAAAAACAAAGCCAAATCTCTTGCACTTCAAATCCAATCCAAAACCAAAGACTTAGAGGTATTGAAAACAAGCACCACCGCCGCCAAATCCAATCTTCAAACCAAACAAGCCCGAAAAAAAGAGCTGGAACTGGCTGTGGATGAAAAAGAAAAAATCGTCAAAAAGCACCAGACCGAACTGAATTCCCTTAAAAGTAACGACGCCTACAAGGCGATGCTGATTGAAATCAATAACGCCAAACAGGAAGTCACCAAGATTGAAGACGACATTTTAAACGTCATGGAATCGGTTGAGGCGGCGGAAAAGGAATATAAAGCCCAGGAACAAAAAATGAAGTCTCAGGAATCTGTGATGAAAGGGGATGTTCAAAAGCTGGAAGGGGAAAAAGCTGCTGTGTTGGAAGCGGAGAAGGCGAAACAGGCGGAAAGAGAAGCTTACGCGCAAACCGTTCCAGAAAAACCGCGCACCCTTTATGATTACATCCGAGAAAAACGGGGCACCAATGCCATTGTGCCGATGGTGGAATCCAACTGCAGCGGCTGCCGGATGATTCTCACCCCTCATCAAGCCAATGAAGTGAGAAAAAGAAAAAATCTTGTGCGCTGTGAAACCTGCTCCCGGATTGTGTATTTGCCGGAGGAAACCTCCGCCAAGGAAACGCCGGCCACTCCGCCCACAGATAATCTGGCCACAACCTCGTCTTAAAATCGTTTTTCCCTTCACAATCCCTCGTTCAAATCCTATAGCCTATGGACCATCGGCTATAGTCTATAGCCAATAAAAAATCCTTCCCCTACCCCTGCCTGCGGCAGGCAGGCCCTCCACTGTGAGACGTGGAGGGGGAAAAGCTCCCAGCTCATGGCTCACAGCCCAAGTCCTTAGACCTTTGACTATAGCCCATAGACCATAGACCATAGCCTATGGACCATCGGCTAGAGTCTATAGCCTTAAAAAATCCTCCCCCTCCCCCTGCCTGCGGCAGGCAGGCCTTCCACTGTGAGATGTGGAGGGGAAAAAGCCTATAGTTCCCCGTCACCGCCCAAAATATTTTTTTCCCTTTTTTGATTGAAAATTGTTTGACAACGCGCGCGAGCGGTAATAGACTTGTGGCGTTAAGTGGATCGTTGTGGATAATTGTGTGGATATTGTGGATAACTTGGAGAATAGAGCGATAACGTGTTTTTAGGAACTTTTCAACATACGATTGACGCCAAAGGCCGGCTTTTTATTCCCGCCAAATTCCGACAAGCCGGGGAGAAAACAGAGGGAAAATTCATCCTGACGCAAGGCCTGGATCAATGTCTTTATCTATTCACACCCGAATTTTTTCATCAAAATTTTGCTTCCCGCTTAACATCGCTCCCCGTGAAAAATCAACAAGACGCCCGCGCTTTTAAACGTCTTCTTTTATCTGGCGCGCAAGAGGTGGCGTTGGACGATCTGGGACGGATTTTGATTCCTAAGCCTTTGAGCGATTATGCCGGCTTAAAAAAAATGGTTTCTATTCTGGGTGTGGGGGAGAGAGTTGAGCTTTGGTCCACGGTCAAGTGGGAAAAATATCAGGTGAAATCGGAAAGAACCTTTGAGCGGTTGGGCCGCAGCCTTGAGATATAAAGAATTTAGATGCATGAACCCGTTCTTTTAAGAGAAGTCATTCAGTTCCTTAATATAAAGAAAGACGGCCGTTATGTGGATGCCACCCTGGGGCTTGGGGGGCATGCGGAGGCCATCTTGAAGGAGTTGGGAGACCATGGTCGACTCTTGGGTTTGGATGTTGATCCTGGAAGCTTGGTTCGAGCGGAGCACCGCTTGCAGCCCTTTGGAAATAGATCGAACACTCGGCGATCGAATTTCCGAGGGTTGCAAGGGGTCCTCCGAGAAAACGGATGGGGAGGTATTGATGGTCTCCTCGCCGACTTAGGCATCTCAAGTTATCAGCTGGAGGACCCCAAAAGGGGGCTCACCTTCCAGGCGGAAGGCCCCTTGGACATGAGACTGGATCCAGAAAGTTCCCGGAACGTCCTAACGGTTCTGGGAACGATGGACGAAGAAGAGCTTAGGAATCTTCTTCATGAATTTGGGGAGATGCGGTTTGCGTGGAAATTGGCGAGGGCGATTAGCCGGGCGTTTTCGGAGGGAAGACTCAAGACGACGCGGGATTTGGCCCTCTTGTGCGAAGTGACCGTTCGCGGCCGAGGCAAGGTTCATCCGGCCACGCGCGTTTTTTTGGCTCTGCGCGCCAAAGTAAATGATGAACTGGGGGCGTTATCGGCTCTTTTAGAGCAGATTCCCCAGGTGTTAGAAGTGGGCGGCCGGGCCGTTATCATTTCATTTCACTCGTTGGAAGACCGGTTGGTTAAGCAGGGATTTTTGAGATTTGAAAAAGAGGGATGGGGGGAAAGGCGATTTATCCGGGTCACCCGGAAACCGGTGGGGCCGGCAGAAGATGAAATTAGAAGGAATCCCCGGGCCCGGAGCGCCAAGTTAAGAGTGTTGGAACGAGTCGCCTGAAGACTATGGATTCCCGACCGTGTTTCGGAACGGTCCCGTCGATTATTTGAATCATCGAAACGGGACGGAGACCCTCGATTGGGACCCCCGACAGGGACATTCGGGGGCAGGCATTCGAACCGCATCAACATTGAATTTATAAGGTCGGTACGTTTCGACAATAATCCTAATCATCGGGACGGGACGGGAATGGCGAAATTTTTTAAAGGATTGAATCAAAAATGGCAGTTACATACGCGTTAAATTTAAAAGCAATTTCTGGTACCATGGAACGCATGAGTTTTGTGGTAAAACCAAGACGCAATGGGATCCATGGAAAATTGGCTCTTCATGGCGTGGCGATGTGGACCGGCGTCCTTATGATTGGGCTTGTGTTATTTCTTCATGTCTGGTGGCCCATCCAAGCGGAGCGCGCCTCAGCTCACTTAAAAAGATTGGAATCCGAGCTATCCATTCGAAAATCCGAATTGGAACGACTGAAAACCCTATACGCCGACCTCATTTCTCTAACGTCCTTAGAGAGAGCGGCGAAGGCAAATGGCCACTGGATCCATCCCACCATTGAGCATGTCATCACCTTCTCGAAATAACCTGAAAGGGCGTTTCTCTCAAAAATCGCGTTTTAACCTCGTCCGGTTGGGAATTATCCTTTTGTTTACGTCACTTTTCGCCCGGTTGGTCTATGTTCAGGGATTTCTTCATGAGACATTAAAAGGCAAAGCCGCGCGTCAATTCCAATCTCAAAAAAAAGTCGCCGGGGCGCGCAATCTCATCATGGATAGAAATTTCCGGATTCTTTCGGAATCGGTTCCGGTCAATTCTTGCTATGTGGATCCCACCATGCTCAAAAATCGAAGCCTCGCGGTGTCGCTTTTGTCGCGGGAATTGAATATCGATAAAACTTTCTTGGCCAAAAAAATCGGCCAGTGCAAAGGGTCGTTTTTGTGGATTCAGCGGGATGTGCCGGCCTATGTCATGGACAATATTAAGGACAAAAAAATTGAA
>JAKLIS010000074.1 GCA_022709485.1 Elusimicrobiota bacterium
GGCATCAATAAAAGGAAAATCATATATATCGTAGTTCCGTCCATCCGGGCCGGTCCAAAACCAACGGTGGGGTTTTTTGGTTTTCATGACTTTGTACGATTCACAATTCTCACATGGCTCTGCCTTACTAAATAAATATTCATAACAAGGCCGGCCTTTGCTTTCGCCAAATCTTTCACGAAAAAATTTGTTTGTAAAAAAAACGTGATAGTCCTTGTCTAACAACACAACATAAGCAGGCAGGGTTTCTAGAACTTCATATAATCGATTTCGCTCAGCCTCAACTGTTTTCGCGACCGACTTTTCCAAATCTTGCCTTCGTAAAATTTCTTCTATTCTATTGCGTTCTGTGACATCAATAAAAGCCGAAACAGAACCCCTCGGTTTCCCTTCCGAATCGAACAACGGAACGGCGTTCCCCAACATGTCTCGTTTATTCCCATCCTCATAAACCAGCGAAAACTCATAATTTCGTATTTGGTGTCCTTGGGCCGCCAAAAGAAAGGGCATCTCCTCCGAAACAATTTCCCGGCCATCCTTTATTAGCTTGGCATTTGATTTAAGCACCTCATTAGAAAGTCTGTTTCCGGTTATGTCTCTACCGCCGGGATCGTTAGCAATCAAAACCGAGGCGGGAACGGCGTTAATCAAGGTTTCAAGCTCCTCTTTTCGCGCCAATAATTCCTCTTCTTTATGTCGGAGAGAACCCACCAGCAATGCAATCGTTAAACTCAACGGCACAAACAGGATCATTCGGAGAAAATCATCCACGTTGAAGAGAGGCAAACCTGGAGATTGAGGAAAGATTGTCACAATGAAGGCGCCAGAGATAAAAGTCGACAAAACTCCGGGACGGCGGCCGCCAAACCAAGCGCTCACGATGGTAGCCATGAGAGGTAATGTTAAAGGCGCTTTATGATGGAGAAACCAGAATTCTCGGGCGATATAGCAAAAAAGACCGCTGAGAAATATGGCGACGAAGTATCCTATAAGAATAGGTCTCTTAGATTTTTTTGAAAGCATAAGATTGGCTCCAAGACCTCTGTATTTTAGTAAACCCCCCCCTCCCCGTGAACATATTTCGGGGGTTTCTTGATAAGGACTATAGCCCTTCATTTTCAACGTTTTTGACGGTGATTTCCCGGGGGCCCTATCAGGGAAAACCTCACGTCACTTTGGACAAATTCCCGATAGGCGGCAGATAACCGATTTCATAATTTGGGTCCTCAATAGATGAGAAAAAGAGTTGAGGGGGATTATTATGGATCAAATTAACACAAAAAATTCGGAGGTGGAGAGCCTCCAGAAAGAATTCAAAGATGTGGCTATTCCCTTTATGAATGAAATTTTTGCCGGAGCCATCAGATTGTCCAAAAACACCCAAACGGCGGAAGATTTAACCGCGATGGTGTTTGAGAAGGCTTGGCGATATTTTTACCAATTTAAAAGAGGGACCAACATGCGCGCCTGGTTATACCGGATTTTGATGAATACTTTTTACAACGAATATCGCAGGAACCACCGGCAGGCTCCTCCTGTTTCCATTGATCAATACCAATCAGATGATGAATTTTACGTTTATAACAAGATCTCCTCAGCCGCCCATGGGAACCATCAAGATGTGGCCCAAGAAATCCTTTCCAAATTCACGGAACAGGACATTTTGAAAATTTTGTCCAGTCTTCCGGAAAAATACCGGGATGTGGTGGTCCTCTCAGATTTACAGGAACTGTCTTATGACGATATCGCCCGATCCCTTGATATTTCTATTGGAACCGTGAGATCCAGGCTCAATCGCGGCCGGCATCAGCTTCAGCGCCTGCTTTGGGAAGAAGGAATTCGGTCAGGATATATTCAAGACAAAAAATTTAACCCAATGAAGAGATGGTCGCGGAACGCCAGCCTGTGGAGACCCGCAATGATGTCTGGAGGATATATTTCAAATAAATTTTCTTTAGGCAGGACCTAAATTTCGTTAACGATCGACCTAACCGACCACCTATAGGGGTTTCCCCTACTTTAAAATGGGGCCCACTACGATGGCCTTTTCTTGCCCTGAAGGTACTATAATGCTTCTGACCCGAGTTTCCGTCGTCAAAAATCAAAAAACCTGCCACAAAAAGAGGCATTTAAAGAGGCATTTTAAGTGGGAATGATAAAAATTTTAATCCTGGAAGATAATCCTGGAGATGCAAAGCTCATGGAGCTTGAGTTGAAGAAAAACGGGATTCTATTTACCTCCACACGAGTCGAAACACGGGAAGAATTCACCAGAGCGTTAACGGAATTTAAGCCCTCCATCATTTTGGCCGATTCCCAATTGCCTGATTTTGACGGCATGTCGGCTTTAGCCATCATCAAAGAAAAGAATCTCAATATCCCCTTTATATTGGTCTCAGGAACGATGTTGGAGGAATCGATTATTGAAACCATCAAAAAGGGGGCGACCGATTTTATCGTCAAAAGCCGGCTCTTCAGATTGGGGCCGGCATTGGTTCGAGCGGTGGAACAAGACACAACTCAAAAAAAGGGATTGATGACTGAGAAAGCCCTCCAACAAAGCCAATACCTTATACAACGAATAGCCGAGACAAATCCGGGGGTAACTTTCCTCTATGACCTACTAACAGCCCGTATTTTTTACGCCAACAAACGGCTGAGGGAAATTTTGGGTTATTCTTCAGATGAATTAATAGAGCGAAGCGCCAAAGCGCCTGAAAAAATCTTTCATCCAGATGATTTCGCCGATCATTTGATGCATTTTGAAAAATTAAAAAAAGACCGCACTGATTCTGTCTATGAAACGGAATTTCGGATCAAACACGCCAATGGAGAATGGCGGTGGGTTTTAGCGAGAGATATGGTGTTTGCCAGAGGCGCCGATGGAACCCCCTACCAAGGCATTGGGGTGGCTTTTGACATCACTCAACGGAAAAAAACAGAAGCCGCCCTTCAAGAAAGCGAAAGAATGCTCCGGAGGGTCACCAATCATATTGAAGACGTTTTGTGGTTGAGTTCCCCTGACTTTAAAAAATTCATGTACGTGAGTCCTGCTTATGAAAAGGTGTGGGGGCGAAATTGTGAAAGCTTATATCAGGATCCTCAGGGCTTTTTTGAAACCATTCATCCTGAAGATAAGGTTCTCACTGAAGTTTTAATGACCTCTTCAACGCCCAAAGAGTTGGTGTTCCGGATCATTCGACCAGACGGGTCCTATAGATGGGTCAAGTGCCGGGTTCGTCCCCTTTACACCCCCAACGGAGAATTTAATCAGAAAATGGGAATTGCCACCGACATAACGGAAAAAAGGGCCGCTGAAATGCTGCGGTCGAGACTGGCCGCTATAGTCAATTTCACCGACGACGCCATAATGAGCACAAACTTAGACGGCATCATCATCAGTTGGAATCGTTCCGCTGAAAGGATTTTTGGGTATACCGCCGAGGAAATGATTGGCCAACCGTTGTCATGTTTATACCCACCGGATCGGTTGCAGGAACATGATGAGATTTTCAACCGAATAAAAAAAGGGGAAACGGTAAGCCAATTTGAAACCGTGCAAGTTCGCCGGGACAAATCGAGGTTTCATTACTCTTTGACCGTTTCTCCCATTAAAGATGAACAAGGACAATTGATGGGGGCCTCCGCCATCGGCCAGGACATTTCAGAACGCCGCCGGCTGGAGGAAGAAATTTTAAGGGCCTCAGAACTCGAGCAACGGCGTATCGGACAAGACCTCCACGACACCGTTTGCCAAAATCTCACGGGGATTTCATTTTTAACCAAGGTCGTGGAAAAAGATTTAACAAAAAAATCAGCGCCAGAAGTGCCTCAGGTTCAAGAGATTTTGGACCTATTAGAAGAAACGACTTCCCTCACGCGAAGCCTGGCGCGAGGACTGGTGGCAGTAAGTCCCGAAATCAACGGTCTCAAATCCGCATTGGAAGAATATGCCAATCAAGTGAAAAAAATGTTCAAGGTCCATTGCCAAATCCGCTATGATGATTCAATTGAATTCCCGAATCCTTCTCACGCCATTCATTTATTCCGAATTGTTCAAGAAGCGGTGGCCAACGCCATTAAACATGGAAAGGCGACTATAATCCAAATCAACGTAAAACAGGACAATAACCTCTTGGAACTGGCTATTTCCGACAACGGGGACGGAATTAAGGGAAAGTTGAATCCGCAGGGAATGGGACTTCGGATTATGGAATACCGCGCCAATTTAATGGGTGGAACTTTTAGCGTTGCGCGGGGCCCCCAAAATGGGACCGCCGTGTCCTGCCGCTTGAAATTGGACTTAAACAAGCCTTTGGCCGAGTTAAAACAATAAAAAGAGGTTTTTATATGAAAAACAAATCACCGTTGGTTGGAACAAAAAAAATTGAGATTTTTATTGTTGATGATCATCCTGTTGTGCGAAGGGGGGTGGCCATCTTGGTGGATAAAGAAGGAGATATGTCGGTTTGCGGCGAGGCCCAAGGGGCTCAGGAAGCCCTCGAAAAAATTTCCTCTTTAAAACCCGATATCGTTATAGCTGACCTTGGCCTCCAAGGGATGAGCGGAATGGAGCTCCTCCGAATGTTGAAGCAAAAATATCCGCGATTGCCGGTTCTAATTATGTCAATGCACGACGAATCCCTTTACGCCGAACGAGTTCTGAAAGCGGGAGCCCGGGGATACATTATGAAGGAAGAGTCCCCCGACAAAATCGTCATCGCTTTGAGGCAAATATTAAACGGGAAAATTTACATCAGCGAGAAAATGGCTGAGGAAGCTCTGGAAAAAGTAGCTTCCGGTAAAATATCTTCCGAAGGGTCCTCCATCGACGTTTTAAGCGATCGAGAATTGGATATTTATCGAATGATCGGCCAGGGGTTCGGGACCAATAAAATCGCGGAAGAACTTTGCATCAGCCCCAAAACCGTCGAATCCTACCGTGAAAAAATTAAAGAAAAACTTAATTTAGAAAATTCCGTGAAATTGGTTCAAAGCGCCACGCTGTGGGTCCATCGAGGTTCGTTAAATTAAATTTTCGTTGTTCAACGGTATTTTCCTTTTACCCGAGATTCCCCTACCTCATTAAAGGATTTTTGCCCAGCCTAATATCATCGAACCTCTGATGAACCGCTCCATCTTCATTTCATATTCTCTCAGTTTGAGAAAATTTTTCTGGGAGGTAATTCAAATGAATTCATGTCAGTGGTGCAATAAAAAAATAAACGTGGGAAGAAATCTTCGACGGCCTTTGAGCTTCGGGATTATCATGGACCAATTTCTATGTGATCAATGCCAATCCTGGTCGAAACCGGAAAAAAAATTCGGGCATTTTGGGAATGTCATTCCTTATATGGAAAGCGAGATAGACGAATTGACACGCCCGCATCCGATGATGTGCACAGCGGATTGAAATCCCTAAGGAAGCTTTGAAAGTGGAATGTGGTTCACATCGGGGAAGATAAAATCAGGCCGATAGGGAAAAGAGTTGATATCGCGGGTTTTGGTGACACCCGACAAAACCAGAATGGTTTTCATGCCGGATTCAATACCTGCAATGATGTCGGTGTCCATTCGATCTCCCACCATGTAAGCCTTGGAGGAATGCGTCCCCATTTTGCGAAGAGCCGTTCTCATCATAAGCGGATTGGGTTTCCCGATAAAGTAAGGTTTTATTCCAGTGGCTTTTTCAATGGGAGCGATGAGGGCCCCGCATCCCGGCGAAAACCCGATTTCCCTCGGTCCCAGGGGATCAGGGTTTGTTCCAATTAATTTGCTCCCGTTAATAACAAAGTTAATCGCTTTTTCCAACCGCCCAAAATCATAAGAATGGCCGGACCCAACGACGACATATTCGGGATTGTTTTCTGTGATTTGGGCCCCATGTGAAATAAGGGCATCGTCTAACGCCAATGTCCCGATGGAATAAACTCTCGGCAAGGAGTTTTGAGATTTAAGAAACCGCGCGGTGGCTTCCGCCGCCGTATAGATAAACTGGGGCGGGACGGGAATGTTCATTTCCTTCAGACGCGCGCTCTGCTCCACGGGAGAATAATCGGGGTTATTGGTCAGCAAGAGGAAGCGCCGTTTTGATTTAAGGAGCTTCTTAACAAACTGGGACGCGCCGGGAACGGGCTTATGTCCGCGAACAATCACTCCATCCATATCAATGACAAATCCAAACATGAAATTATTGTACGTTAAAGATGGACATTTCACTCATTTTTTTTGAAATCAATCCGATCCTAGTTAGTTTCCGGTGAAAAACAGCTTATTCAAAGTGATGCGCTACTCGACGTTGGGACATAAGAATCCCTTTGGCTTTTTGTTTTCATTTTTTCAATGAAGAACCTGGACGTTTCATGGCTATGGCCCGAGCTTGGGAATCAGGAGCAGATTGTGCGTGATGATGCCCCATCCAATGGCGATCTCATTAGGCGCGTTTGCGCGCACGCGAGTGCGGCGCAGGCCGTACTTGCGCTTCAAGAGGCTGATCTTGGCTTCGCCGGCCGCGCGCCAACGCTGGAGTCTTCGGAACCAGGCGCTTCGTTCCGTTCTCTTGCGATGACCGTTGGGATGCCCGCGGATGGGAATGCTGACGTGCTTGACGCCCCGCTTGTGCAAATGGTCGTCCTGCCCGGTCAGATGAAACCCGCGATCCGTCGCGACTTCCTTTGGGTCGTG
>JAKLIS010000075.1 GCA_022709485.1 Elusimicrobiota bacterium
AAACGGTCCGGCAAGCTCAATCTAAAAATCCATTCATTGACCGGTTGAACTTCTTTGGTGGGATCAAAAGGAGGAATCATTAATTCTATAGGCACGAGAAGATCCCCCGTTTTGGGATCGACTTCCGCCGCCAGAGCCACGGGGACAAGCCATAAATCTTCTTTTTCCGTTAATGGTCGAAGGCAATCCGAGGCAGTAAAAGGATTGTTTAGGGCGTTTTTATCAACAGCCGTCCCTTCTTTAATCATTTTATCGGCCCACTTACGAAACGCGGCTTCGTCCACAAATTGTTCGGCTATTTCGAACTCGCTTCCTTTTAAAACACGGAAACGGTAATTCTGAGGAATTCCCTTTCCTTTCAAGAAATCAAGACTGGGTGTAAAGCCGGTGGGTCTGCTGACAACCCCATCGTGATCAAATTTAACAGCTTGTTCATCGAGGCTAATGCCGGTAAGAGTCAGAGAATTCCAACGGCCAAAACCGCCTCTTTCATGGTCTAAAAAATAATCTCCGTGTTTCCTTACATATTGTTCAAATTCGTCCATACTTTTGAAATCCAATGAAAAAGTGGGGGGTGTAATAATTTTTCCCGTTTCGGGAGAAGGCATCCCAAATCTCTCGGTTGAAAGCCCTCTTTCATACGCCGCTTTCGATCCCGGAAGGGCGCTGACCCTGATGGGAGGATTTTCTTGGAGGCGCGTCTGGATCCATCCAATTTGAGAAGGAGCGGTGATGCGCTCCGCGATAAGAAAATTTTTTCTGGCGTTGGTTTGTATTTGGGCGACTTTTAACTCTTTTTCTTTTTTGGTGATGTCTTCGGTAAAAATAAGTTCCCAATACAATCTCACGGCCAAATCTTTTACTTTTTCCGCCTGTTCTTTGGCGGCTTCTTGAGCTGTTCTTTTAATTTTTAACCGCCATCCTTGATAAGTCGACCAGGCTGATTTCGTATGTTGAATAAAAGGGTCCCAATTGATGGGTTTTGGCTTCGGAGATTCGGGTTTGGCCGCTTCCTTTTTGGCAGCCGGGGGAGGCGGCAATTTATTTTCTTTTTGAACAATTTTTTCTTTGTCTTTTTTCCGGTTGGCGCCCTGGGTTTGAGAAGGAGACTTTAGACAGCTGAGTCCAACAAAAATACTGGCAAGCATCAGAGTTCCCGCCACCGCCATGACCCATAAACGAGAATTTTTGAATCGGAATCGGGGGAGATCATTGTTCAATGAATCGGTGGAGAAAGGCGCACTCTTAGGAGAACCGGGACGTATTTCTGTTGTCAAGAATTCACCTGCGGTTGATTCGGAATCTTGATTTACAGGATTTTCATGGACCACGTTTTGAACGATTTCTTCGGCGGCATTCACCACTTCCCCCACGGGATCTTTCAAAGGACCTCCCATAGGATTTTCCTGGGGCGTAATACCACCCACCAAATCATCCGGAAGAGTCCACCGGGCCGGGTCCTCGACAGTCTCCGGGACTAAACCCGAATTGTCTCCATCTGAACCATTGGTAAGGTTTTTGGCCTTTTTAAATTCCTTCGAGAGAGCCTCGAGTTCATCTGGGGGTATAAGCTCAAACAAACTTTCGGCATCTGATGAGGTGGAGGAAAGGGGTTCGGGATTAATGTTGACCGGTGGGGCTTGCGCCTGATATTCATTGTGCTGAGCCGCAGCAATAATTTCTGCAGGTTCTTGGTTTAAAGGCTCTATTGAAAGGGCCGGGAGAACAGCTTTTTCCGGCGCCACGGCGGGAACAGGCTTAAGTGATT
Source organism: Elusimicrobiota bacterium (assembly GCA_022709485.1). GTDB lineage: Bacteria > Elusimicrobiota > Elusimicrobia > F11 > F11 > JAKLIS01. The sequence goes on from JAKLIS010000075.1 coordinate 1,769, forward strand.
TTTTTCTCGCTTTCTTTTGGACCCTGGGTCCTTTCTTCCGAATTTTTCGCTCTTCGGCCGCAATCGAGTTGATAGCGGCTTCAATATTTTCCCACAATACGCGGAATTTAGCGTGGGGTGATTTTTTTTGGTTTTTTAATTCATTCAAAACTTTCGTCTCGAATTTTTGATAATCCATTGCACGAGTGGAATCTTGGTCAAAAAAATTTCCAATAAGGCCCCAAAACTCCGTAGATTTAAGACCTCGGTAATTTTTGCTTGATCTTTTCTTTCGCTCCTGAAGTTTTAACCACAATAGAGCTTTAAATAATTGAGGACGTAGGCTTGCATCGAAGAAACACCCCTTAATAATGGCCACAAGAATTAGGTAATCAACGGGATAACCGGCGACTTGGTGAATACGTTTTTTTGAGAGATGTCGTTTCCGGTCGGATGACTTTTTAATTTTAAGGATTTCTTCCAATTCTTCCCCATGAACCCATTGGTGGTTTTTCGTGTTTATAAAAATTTCATTGACATCCCGGCCCGTCAATCCCAAGACGGCCAAAAATCCCGCGTACATTTGAAAAAGGTCTTTTTCAATGACCGGATTTCTTTTTCGATAGTAGGAATCGGGATGTCTCTTAATGCCCCGGTCCTGAAAAATCTCTTTTATTTGATCCAGCGTCGGTTTTCCCATCGAGGGAGTCCAGGCTTGATCTGGAGTGGAGGAGGCCACTTTTTCGGCTGAGGCCACTGGGGGAATAGATTCCTTGGTCAGAGATTCTGGAACGACTGGTGATGCCGGTTCTGAAACGAGAGGCGACAAGGGAGGCGTCGGTTCCAAATCTTCTTTCACAATGGGTTCAATAAAATTGGAGTATATTCCCGCGAAGATGGGGTTTTCGGCGGGGGGGGGAATCACAAACTGCACATCCGGTTCGGCGATTGCCGCGGGCACTTCATCCCGGGGAATATTTTGGGCTGGGCTTTCCTTGAGTTTTTTGGTCGACATCTCCGCGTCAGAAGTCTCGACGACAATGTCAGGCTCTGAAGGAGTTCCCTCAAAGGTGAGGGCCAATTTTTGCCCGGCTTTAAGGACCTTAGCGGAATTTTCTAGCTCCTCAATCCCCATGACAATTTCTGGTTCTTGAAATTGGCTTTCTTCTATCAGTGCATCCAAATCTTCATTCCCCTTTCTTCCGGGAATTCTATCAATGGGGATAAATTTCACCCGTTGCGATGCTACGGGAGTCAACCATTCCAGCACCGGCTCCCAGGGCATTCGACGGGTTGGAACCCCCTCGAAAGCCAGTTGAAATTCCAGGCGGGGAATGGGACTTTTCAGCAATTCGATGAGATCACCGAACCGTCGATGAAGCCAATCCCAAGACCCCAAAATAATGGCGGCGACAACGATGCCCCTCAACATAAATAATGGGAAATAAAGCTGAAAAAATCCCGCGGGGATCTCCGCCCATATTTGGGGTCCGAACATAATGGCCACCGTCGTTAAAACCACCGAACTATATCCCACCAAAAAGCTGATACCCATGATGAAGCTTAATTTCTGAACGTCCACCTTCCCCCGTTCAATTTCTTCACCCCCCTCGTGGATTTTAATTGTCACAATGCCATCCGCTTCTGAAACTTGGACAGAATCGGTTTCTATTTTCTTCTCTCGACTGAACTGGACAGCGGAAACCGCGCCAAGCGCGCCCAAAATTTCTGGAACGCCCCCCTCCTTCGGAATGTTGGGGGCTTGCAAAGGAAGCAGAGAATTCATCCCCGCCTTTAAAAGAGTCCAAGGATTCGGCAAGGGGCCTTTCACTTTGACCAAATTATTTTTCTGCCCTTTGCAGGTTAAAGCCGGCTGAACCACCACATAGGGGTAGCCTTTTTCTCTGAGGATTTTTGTGAGGCCGGCGGTATGGAATCCCCCGGCCACGAGGGCGATATGGGAGGGCCTTTTTTCCTCCGGAATGGCCGCGAGGTAACCTTCAAGCCGCGCGGCCATGTTTTTATCTCGGCGGATGGCGAGCGAGTAAAAGTTTTTGACGAAGCCGAAAAACTCGGCATAATGGGGCTCAACAACCCGCGGATAGGGCTTTAAGCCCAGATTTTTTTCCAGCGTGAAGAGAAATTTTTCCGCCGCCACCCAGTCCAACGATTCGCCGATTTTCACCACTTCGTTCACGGATTTCGGGGTGAGTTCCAGTTTCCATAACCGTTCCTGCTTATCGAGCGCCCGGGAAATTTTGAGAAATGTTTGAATATCGGAATACCGGTTCAGTTTTCGGGCCAACTTATCTCCCGCCGCGACCTCCAAGGCGGTCACTTCATCAATCAATTTATCAACCGGGATGGATTGAGAAAGACTCAAATAGCGGCTGAATTTCCGAAGGGATTCGGGAACGGGGATTTGGCGGCTTTGCGCGATTTTAATCAAATCTCCGTAAAAACTTTTTGCGCTGAGGCGGCCCTCTTTAAATAAAAGAAAATTGGACGTCAGCCATTCTCCTTCCGCCACCGACATCTGAGACGATAGGCTCCGGACAAGCTTTTCATTTTCCTCCGTCATCATTTTGGGATTGTATTCCTTCTCCCATTTCTCAAGGCTCACATATTGACTGATGACGGGAAGATGTCTCCTCTCGGGGCATAGAGTTAAAAGGTAATTGAGGTAATCGGAATGATTAATTTGGCCCAGGGAAAACCGACGGCGGTTATTTTCATATTCACGGATCTCCATCGGTAGAAAAAATCGCTCGATCCGGGTGATTCTTTTTCTTAAAAACTCAAGGGCCCCTGCCATCCGGGCCCGGCCATTCTCAGATTTTTCCCGCGCCGCCAGGTTGCTGAGATAGTCATTCTTATTTTCAACGCCCAGCAATTTCACTTCTTGAGGCCGGCGGATAAGGGCAAAATAATGAGCGCCTGAGATAAAATTTCTTTCAAGGAAAGCCCGCGCCGTCATTTCCCGCCATTGGTCATAGGGGGTGCGATTGTAAGGGGTGAAATCCAAAGCGGTCCAGGCGCCTTCTAAAGCAACCATGAGCGGCCGTGAATCAGAATATTCGAGGGCTTGTCCCAAGATGGCGGCAATATTTAACTGGACCCCGGCATCATTGTGAACATCTTGAATATGGATGATTTGAGGAAGGCGAGTGGAATGGGAAGGAGACCAGGAATCGACAATTCGACCCACGGCTTCCGGGACCGAAAACCCTTCCGGAATAGACTTCATTCGCGGAAGGATGGAAGACAAAGAAGGAAATCCGGCAGGGGCAGGAGGAAGAACCGCGCGGGATTGTCTCTGTCCCCAGAAAAAATTGCCCTGAGAAGCCTGAGCCAAGGGAACCCCGGCCACCTCAAATGCCATCACCAAAGCCATTGCTACAGAAATAGCTTTCTTTATCGGAAGGCTGTTTTTATTGGGCATGAATTTCAATATCCCTCCAGTCTCAACATCATTTTACCGGCCGGAGGGTTAAGAATTCCTTAAGGGAAGGTAAACATTTCGTAACAAATTAATGATGAAAATTAGCCGAAAAAGCAGCCTATTTAATGAAATTGGAAAGATTTGGGATGGAGAATGGAGGAGAAGGTTAAAGCAAATCTTTAATGACATTCCCCAGCCGGGAAATGCCGATTTTCAGGTCCGAATCTTTGGAGTTGGTGAAATTGAGGCGCATGGTGTTTTCGCCTCCCCCTTTCGGGAAAAAAACAGATCCTTCCACAAAAGCCACATTCTTTTTGATAGCCCTCTCAAACACTTTGGAGGCTTTTAATTTTTTGGGGAGAATGCACCACACAAACATTCCTCCTTCAGGTTCAAACACTTGAACTTCGGGCGGAAAAAATTCTCTGATGTATTTGATCATGAGCCCCGCCTTGTGGGCGTAATCTTTCACAATGGTGGGTATGTGTTTCTCCAAATAACCATGTTGACAATAATGATACACGGCGTATTGGATAAACGTATTGGCTTGAAGTGTGGTGGCTTGCTTGGCCAAAACCAGCTTAGAAATAATTTCTTCCTCCGCCAGGATATAACCCAATCGGATCCCCGGGGAGAGGAGCTTCGAAAAAGTAGACAAATAGACCACCCCTTTTCCCTTGGCCAGAGAATAAAGAGATGGGACCCAGCTTCCTTTAAACCGTATTAAGCCATAGGGGTCGTCCTCAATGATAGGCACTCTATATTTTTGGGCAAGTCTTAAGAGGCCTTTTCGCCTCTCAACCGGCATGGTCACGCCCGCCGGATTATGGAAGGTGGGGACCACATAAATAAACTTCACTTTCCGGGCTTTGAGTTGTTTTTCGGCTTTCGCGAGATCAATTCCTCCCCGATCAATGTCGGCGGTCACGAATTTGGCCTGGTAAGTATTGAAAGATTGAATGGCTCCTAGGTAAGAAGGATTTTCCAGAAGAACGTAATCCCCTTTGGCCAAAAAGATTTTTCCCAATAAATCTAAGGCCTGTTGGGATCCGTGAACCAAAAGCATTTCTTTAGGTTCGGCGAAAATTTTTTGTTTCTTGAGCCATTGGCATAAACATTTTTTGAGTCCGGGGATTCCCTCCGTGACGGTATATTGAAGCGCCCGAATGCCGTCTTGCCGGATGGTGTCTTTCACCGCTTGCTCAAACTCCTTAAGGGGAAAGGAATCGGGAGAAGGAAGGCCCCCGGCAAAAGAAATCACACCCGGGCGAGACGAAAATTTCAATATCTCCCGGATGATCGAAGCCTTCATGCGGCTCAAACGCGGCGCGTATTCGAAAATGTCGTTTTTCATTGGGGCCAATAATACCAAAAGGAAGAAGGGGTCAAGTCGCTACATGACTCAAAAAGTGAGTCATGTAGCGACTTGATAATCATCTAGGAGTCCCCTCCAAGGGATAAAATCGTTTGTGTTC
>JAKLIS010000076.1 GCA_022709485.1 Elusimicrobiota bacterium
TTCAAAAATTGGAGCCTAACCCTCTAATGAACATTTTGAGCCGATGTTCTATTCTTTTTTTCATTGGAATGATGACCCATTCGTTCCTTTTTGCGACCGATGCCAGCCGCCTTCGTCGGGCTGAAGCGTCTTATAATTCCAAAAATTTTTCTGAAGCCCGCGAATTGGTTTTTGATTTCCTCCAAAAAACGCCACATTCCTATTTAAAACCAGAATTTCTCCTCCTTCTTTCAGCCACCTATCTCAAAACCGGTGAGCCCGATCAAGCCGACGTTATTCTTAGAGGCCTCAAAGGCATGTTCCCTCATTATGAAAAGAACCCCACTTTTCAAATCCTGGAGGCTTCCATCCTTCAATCAAAAAAGAATTACGAAGCCGCTCAACGCGCTTTATTGGACATTCATAGTGACGAAGCCTTATTCCATTCCGCGTTTCTCCTGGAAAACACGGGCCAAAGTTTCGCGGCCATATCGCGTCTTAGAGAATTAGAAGAAAAGTATCCTCAAAGTCCCTTTTCTGTTCCCGGGCATCTGTCTCTGGCCAATTCTTTTTTTAGCCTTAATGAATTTGAGTCCGCCAAGAAATCGTTGGAAAGGGATAGCGCCAATTTATCCCCCATGGCCCGAGATTTGCGCGTTTATATGGAAAGCGCCATTGCCTATCGCGAGGGCCGAAGAACCGATGGGGATCGACTTCTTGCCGACATTTATGATGATGAGCTGTCTGCCTGGGGAAGTGTCTTAAAAGGGATCTATGCTCTTAAAGAGGACGATCTGGCCGCGGCGGAAATAGCTTTGGAAAAGGGTTTGGCCGGCAAGGAAGAAAGCCGCGTGGTTCGCTCCGTCATTGGACTGGGTGAAGTGTATTTCAAAAATAATTCCCCGGAAAAAGTAGTTCCGGCCTGTAATTCCATTCTGAGCAAGGTGAAAGGTGAAAATCGGGACCGGATTTTACTTTTGCGCGGTCTTGCTCATCAAAAACTCGGGCGAACCAGCGAAGCGGTTCAAGATTTTGAATATGTGGCTTTTCGAAAAAATAGCGACTTTAGAGACACCGCCCTCCTATTGATGGGGCAGACGTTATGGATGGACAATGATTATTCTCGTTTAACGAAAGGGTTTGAAAACCTTCTTCAGGAAGCCGGAAAAAATAATAAAAACCCGGAAATTGATTCGTGTTCACTCATGGTTGCCGATGCCCATTTCGCCCTCAAGCATTACAAAGAAGCGGAATCTCTGTACCGGGGAATTCTCGCCAAGGCGCCGCCCGCGAAATTGACCGCCCAAACCGTGAGCGGCTTGTCGGCCTCGTTGGTGTTTCAGAAAAAATTTGCCGATGCCGCCAAAGTGGTGGATGAACTTTTGGTTCGGTTTGGAGAAGATAGGGAAGTTGTTCGCTTCGGCCTTATTGCCCAAGCCAACTTATCCTGGAACGAACAAAAATTTACGGACGCGGCGGCCAAATATGAACGATTTGTTCAAATGTTTCCGCAAGATGAAAAAACTCCCTTGGCCATGTTCCAATGGGGCCGGTCTTACGAAAAGATAGAGGCCTCATCTCAGGCGTTTGCTGTGTGGGGGGAGTTAAGAAGTCGGTTTCCCGCTTCTCCTTTTTCGTACAAAGCGCTGGTGTATTCCGCCGTCATGGCGGACCGAACTGGTGATAAGGAGACGGCTCAAAAACTGTACGGAGAATTGGCGCGCGGAGATAATTCCATCGCCGCGGAACTCGCCTTTCTTCAATTGGGAATCAGTCAACTCGAATCCAATTATCCATTGGATGCGATTCGGACTTTGAATCATTTTTCCGCGCGTTTTCCGTCTTCCACTTATATCCCGAAAGCCCAGGAGGCCATTAAAGAGGCGTTTATCCTCGTGTCTTTGACGGATAGAAAGAAATTAGAGGAGCTGGGGTCTGATCTCCAAGGTTGTGAATTTGGCGGAGAAGCCTTTTACCATTTGGGTTTGGATGCCATGGACAAAGGGGAATACGAAAAAGCGGGAACTCTATTTAAAAAAGTATGGGCGGAATATCCGCTTTCTCCCTCCGCGTCCAAGGCCCTTTTTTATCAGGGGGAAGCGGATTACCGGGCCGGGAATTTTCCCGGGGCCGTCGGCGTCTTGAGGCAGTTCGCGCGGCAGTACCCCCACCATGACATGGCGCCTCTGGCGCGCCTGCGGCGCGCCAACGCCCTTGTGAGCCTCAATTTGTTTGATGAAGCTGTTGTGGCCTTCAATGAAATTGATGAAACGTCTCCTCAAACCGGTTATGCGGCCACGGCGCTTTTGGATATGGCCCGCGCCTATGAGTTGAAGAGCGAATTTCCCAATGAAATAAAAGTCTACGAACGTTTCTTGAAGACCTTTCCTCAGGATCCCAAAGCGAATTTTGTTTGCTGGCGCCTCGGCCAGTTAACAAAACGAGAGGGCCAATATCAGGCTTCGATTAAATATTACCGGCAAGTCCAACCCGCCCAGGGGCTGGTGAGCCCTGAGGATTTAAACAGAGTTATCACGGATCTGGAAAGGGTCATTCACCAAGGAGGACGGCCTCAATGAGATTAAAAATTATCTATTTGGCGCTGGCCCTTTTCTCAATTCAAATCCCGCTGGCGGCTCTCCCGGAAAACAGTTTTTATTCTCTTTTTTCGGATGAAACCGATGCTTATGTTGTCGAAAGACTGCCTTTGGAAATGGAGCCTTTGCCATCTGGGTTATTTCAGATTTCTTCGGAGGAATTGGATATTTTCGAACGTCCGGAACAATTGAAAAATTATTTGGCGAGCCTTACCGGGCTTTCTTCATTTCATTCATCGAAAATTTTGGGAGAGGAAAAAGGGCCGTTGCCGTCAAACGCGGTTCAGCGGTCGGGCGCGGATCTGGTTGTTAAATTGGGGGGGAAAGATTTGTTTGAGTCTTCTCAAAAGCCATTCCTTTCAGAATTGGGCCAAAAAAATCTTCTGGCTGTCTGTGAAGTTGTCGCTCCCCATTTGGGTAAACCCATCCTTTTGGACCTGTGGTCTCAAGACGTCAAACGAGGACAGACTCAGACTCGGGAAATTCTTTCCTTTTTATCGAAAGTTTTATCCATCGATCCGGAAGAAATTGAATCTACGTTACAGATAGATCCCAACGAACCAGAGGAAATTAAAATACAAGTTCTAGGAACGGAACCGTGATATCGCTTAAAAAAATAGGGGGAGTTTTTATTCTTCTTTTGATCTTAAAAGGGGAACTTCTGGCAAAAGGAACCCCGTCCGCCCTGGTTTTACTTGAGCGCGCGGAAAAATTTCGCTTACTCGGACTTCCCACTCTGGCTCGAGAACAATATTTATATATTCAACGAAAATATCCTAAAGAGAAAAATATTTCAAAAGCCTTGGCGGAATTGTCGCGAGAAGAATCTCGGCGGCATGAATTGAACGGTTTGAATGCCCAGAAGGCCGGCGCTTTAAAGCTGGCCTCTCTTGAATTTCAAAAGGCGATGAAAATGAATCCATCGGATTCGGAATTGAGGAAAAAGCACTTGGGCGTGATGAACGAATTAAAGCTAAAGAAAGGCCTGAACGATCGCGTCTCAAAAGAATATTTAATGGGGTTGGAACATTATCAAGCCGGGCGTTTGGATAGAGCCTTGGAATATTTTGTCAAAGTCATCAACATGGCGCCGGCCCACAAAGGCGCATTTAATTACATAGAGAAAATCGGCCGGAAACTGGGGAAAGTTAAGGACAGATGAAGAAAATAATTCTCATCGGGCTCATTTTTGTCGCGGGCGGATCCGCGTTTGCCGACCGGCGGCCACCGGGCACGATGAATGCCGCCGGCGTTGAAATTCCGGCGTCTTTGGCCTCCATGGGCGGGGGCGTGGGAAAGTCGGTTTTAGGCCCTTATGATAGAAACCAGTTAGTTTTAAGTTATTCGCTTGGAGAACCTTTTTCGGGATCGGCAACGGCAGAAACGTGCTCTTCTTTTTCATCTGATCCGTGCCGAGTGGAATCTGGCTACGGTTTCTTTGAATTTTATTCTGATCGCCTTCCTATTCAAAATGTTGATTTGAGAATCAACGGGGGGAGGCCCATTACCAACCAATTGGATATTGAATTGGAGGTGAAATTCAAAGATGACTTGGCCGGTTTGGAAAAAGCCACTATTAATGAGCGGTTTTCTTTAAATCCTCCCTTTGATCTGATGTCGAATCAGCTTTTTTATTTGACGTTGGATCCGGTTCAAGAAAGCCAGGAATTCGAGTTCGAGATTTACTTTAAAGACCGCGCGGGAAATGAAACCACCACGCCGATTATTCGAAACGTCACCTTGGACAGAACACTGCCCGACAGTCATTCTGTCCTCATTAACGACGGAAATAAATACGTCAACGGCAGCACAGTCAATGTTGATGTGACCTGTTATGACGCCCATCCTTCCGCAACCGGAATTGGAAAGGTGTGGGTCACGACCAGTCCGGAAAATTCAAACTCGGGAAAATACGAATACAGTAGTCAAAACATAACCACCATTTTTGATTTCTTTTTGGGACCGGAAATAGGCGTCGAGAAAACGGTCTACGCTAAATGCCAAGATGCGGCGGGAAATTGGGCTTTAAATTTTGCGAGCTCATCAATCACAACTGGGCTATTTTCGCCGGGGGGAACCATTGAATTTGATTTTTCTGATTTACGGGTCATTATGGGACCTGATGGAACGCCAGAAACTCAAAGCCTCGCTGTTCCAATTATCATCAGATGGAATCCGGCCGCCACCGGGAGTTTAAGAAAGGTTGAAGTGTCTGTCCCCGGTAATCCCGATCTTCAAGGACTTAATTTGAACGTGGATTCCAACCAGGGACCTCCTATTAATGCGTCTATCGACATCGCTCTAGAAGGGGAAGCCGATGGCATTAAAGTCATTCAAGCCGTATTTTTTGATTCCGAAGGCAACCAGAGCGCCCCGGTCTCTATTTCTATTCGTTTAAACCGCGGCGTTCCCGCTCCACCGACCATTTCTTCAGTCGAAATTTTTGAAACCAGCATGACCATCACGGCTCTTGTTGAGGAATATAAGCACGATATCAGTTCCATAAGCTTCACCCGGAGAGGCGGAAGTAGCCTTGAGCCGGTCACGGAATATGTTCCGTTGGCCTTTTCCACGCAGACCATTCACTTCACTTCAAAAGACTTGAACACTAACACGGGCTATTCTTTTGAGATTCGGGCGCACGGTCTGTTCCATGTTTCTGACCCGGCTGAAATCGAACCGATTATTTTTACCCGGGCCGGTCCTCCCGTTCCAACCGTTCCTCCGGAAGGGAGGGAGATCACAGTTATTCGGGTGTATTTTGGAACCAACGGAAACCCCGTGGATACGGATTATCTAGTGGAATATTCTGAAGATCCATTATTTCATGCGGGCACGGTGTTTACCAGCACTTGGAGCGCCGTCCCCATGAGAGAAATGGAAGGCCTGAAAGTGGGCACTCTCTATCACTTTAGAGCCAAAGCGCGGAATAAACAGCAGCCGGTGGCACTTGAAACCGATTTTGTTTCCTTGGGTTCGGGATCCACCTTAAGTTTTGTTCCGCCGCTGCCTCCTTTGGCTTTCAGGGCGGATGAAATCAATTCGGCTTCGGTCCTGTGGCGGTGGATTCGTCCCAATAGCACCGAAGAAGGATTCATTATTCGAAACTCAACGGGGGGAGATATCGCGGTCATTCCTCTCATCACCTATTCCACGAACGTCTTTTCCCACAGGGAAGAAAATCTCATTGCCAACACACTCTATCCGAGAACCATCGTTTCCTACAACCATTTCGGCGGGGTGTTAACCTATTCGGCCTCAACCGGAACCGTTGTTATCACGCCCCCCGCTCCGCCGACGGCGGTTCCGTTAACAGTGAAAGGAGGCGCCATAACCGCGCACTGGCTTTCCAACGGGAATCCCTCCGGCACCGAGTTTAACGTGAGAATCGCCGAAAATAATGAATTCACGAATAATTTAGAAGAAAGCGGGTGGATTACCGAGACCGATTATGAGTTTAGGGGTCTACGCCCCAATACGCTTTACTTTTTGGATGTTCAAGCGCGGGGACTAGAAAATAATTTGGGCGTTCGATTATTTTCAGAATTTGTCTATTTGGGATCTTCTAAAACGGAAACCTACGGACACGAAGGTGAAACGGATTTGCCCGATGCCGCTCCCTTCTGGCGGTTGAAGATCCCCGCCAATGCCCTCACGGAAGACTACACTGTTCAAATGGAAGGAGACGCGACCCAGTTTGTTTCTTCAACCCTGGAAACGCTCCGGCGCGCCACAGAAAAAGCCCGGCAAGATTCAGCCGGTTACCGGTTCCCTATCCCAGGCGGGTTGGTTGAAATCAATCTCACAAATGTCGAAGGCGTTCCCATGAGTCCCACTCTTCTTAAACAAGCGGATCTCATCCACTTATTCTCCGACATCGCGCAAGATGGAAACATTGTAAATATGGGGATGTTGGATTCAGACGATGATTTTGGACGTCGGCCATCGCCGGTCAATGATTCCTCCGACGGGTTAAAAATAGTCAATGTCGAAACGCTTCGAATTTGGAAATTGGATGGCGAAACCGAATCCT
>JAKLIS010000077.1 GCA_022709485.1 Elusimicrobiota bacterium
CCGTCCTGTGTCAAAGGGATTCACTTGACTTCCTATTATGTGGGAAGCCAAAAAGGCCGCGCCAAGTTTGAGAAACTTCTTGAAGAAACAGAACTCAATACGGTCGTTATCGATATTAAGGAAATTGAAGGGGATGTTTTTATTCCGGGGGTCAAGCTAGAGGGTGAGGCTAACTATAAAGGGGCGATGCCAAAAATAGAGGAATACATTAAATTCCTTAAAGACAGGGGCGTTTATGTCCTGGCGCGGATGACCGTTTTTAAAGACGCGAAATTGGCCAGAGAGAAACCGGAGTGGGCGGTCAAATCAGCCACACCAATGGCCAAGGCTAAAGAAAAAGGATTGGATAAAAGCATTTGGTTGGACCGGAACGGCCACCCCTGGGTGGACCCTTATAATAGGAAGGTGTGGGATTACAACATTAAAATCGCGGAACAAGCCGGCGCCTTGGGATTCCAGGGAATTCAGTTCGACTATATCCGGTTTCCTTCCGACGGGAACACCAAACTTTGCCGGTATTCCATCAAGCATTCTTCAAGCGCGGCCGTAAAGGCTTTGGAGGGATTTTTGGAGATGGCCCAACGCCGCCTGAAGCCGCTTGGAATGGAAACTTCCATTGATACATTTGGAATCGTGGCCTCCAATGATGATGATCAGGGAATTGGGCAGTTTCTCCCCTCCTTGGCCAAACACGTGGATGTTGTTTCCCCGATGATGTATCCCTCTCACTATGCCAGAGGAGAATATGGAATTAAACACCCCAACGCTTCTCCCTACCAAACCATCATGCGAAGTATGAAAGATACCCAAAGAATCCTTCGGGCCGCCAAAGCCAAAGCGGAGCTGAGACCTTATCTTCAGGATTTTAGCCTGGGGATAAAATACACCCCCGCCATGGTTCGCGCGCAAATTGAAGCCGTTATGGATAATGGGGTGTCGGAATGGCTGATGTGGAACGCGGCATGCCGGTATACCAAAGACGCATTCCTGCCAGACGAAAACCTAAAACGCTCTGATAAATAGATTTGTTTTATTCACTGGGTGGCTAGGCGGCTCTCTCAGAAGAGGGGGGCGCGGAAGAATCTCTTAACCGGGAATTCTCAATGGCCACAGCGGCCCGGGTCACAAACGTCATGGCCAAATCGATATCGTATGGGGATACGGTTCGAACAGCGCTTGTTGACCAGGCGTTGACCACACCAATGGGTTCCCCTTTGATATTGAAGAGAGGCAGGCAAAGCAAAGATTTATAAGGAATATTCCCATCTGAAAATTTTCCTTCGAGCTCAATTCCGGAAGTCCAATGGGGTTCTCCTTTTTCAAAAACTTTACCTGGGGTTCCCTCTCCCATCTGATAAGAAAGATTTTTTTCCAACTGCGCGTTCGGTCCTGAAACTTCGCGAACCACCAAACGACCGCCGCTTCCATCCCAGAGCATAAGGCTCGCCTGTTCCGCTCTAAGAATGTTTTTTAATCCATCCAGGATGGTGGTGAAGGCGTCTTTCATTCCGCGGGTAGAGCTTAAAAAACTCGCCGTTACGCAGCTATCCATTTCAACGGTTTTTCGAAGCTCTTCCACCATTTTAAGCCGCTGAATGGTGATCCCGATGGATCGTCCCACAAATTCCAGGAATTCCCGGTGTTCTTCTTGGAAGGCCTCCGCTCGATGGGATCCCGAGTAAATGACTCCGAAGCTTTCATTGAAATTTCCGTTTACGGGGACGCAGATCTGAGATTTAAAGCAATAATTTTCAGCCGGGCACCCGCCGCATTTGTCAACGTCTCCAATCCGCATGAATCGTTTTTGGGCAATGGCGGGACATGTCTTAAAAGCCAATTCCTGTTTGGTATCAAAACGGACATTGCCGGGGTCCATAACGGCCCGCATGAGATCCCCCGCCTCCTGGACGAGAAAAATTTGAGACCACGCATTCAATTCGGTGCCGAGCTCTCGGTTCAGGCATTCCACGATGCCTCTCACCACAGTTGGGATCTCAGCGGTTCCGGAGAGATTGTTTAAAATCCCCGAGATGAAGTTGAGCGTTTTCATGCGGGAAAGCCGGCGTTTCTCCATAAAGTCTTTTTGCCGCAATATCCGAACGGAAATGACCCCGATGGAGACCACGGTGATAAGAAGTATGAGCTGCGCGACCACATGAAACCGGCCGAAATCTTCCTCGGCCGCGACCGAGAGAAAAACCGCGACAATATAGCATCCCATCCCGCCGACCCCATAAAACAAAATCAATCCCCAATCCCGGTGATAGGTTTGAATCATCAGAGGAAGAAAGTACATGAAGAATAAGGGACTCGTGATTCCTCCTGTAAAATGAACTGCAAAGGAAATACCCACGACGTCCGTGAAACAAACGGCAAAGTCTACTATCCGCGCTTGAGGAATTCGTTTGAGGAACAAGGTCATTCCGGTCAAAATCAAACCATAGCTGATGAAAAGACTAACGGCAGAAGATAAGTCCACCGGCTCTCCGAACCAACGAATCAGGAATGCGACACCCAACATAGTGGAGGACGCCACGAGCCGGACGCTGTTATCAAACTTAATTTTTTGGATGTTATATTGGTTCTCCTGGGTTTTGTTATCCAGGACAAATCCAGCGTTGGAATTGGGGCTGTTTGAATCTCGGATTGGATCTTTTCCCCACGAAAAACGGTCGATGCTTGGTAGGTGAATTGAGAATATCTCTTTGAGAATCTCCAAAATCTTCATTTCAACCTCAGGATGGACCAATGTAAAAACCAATTAAACCAGTAATGATAAGTGTAACAGCTAAAATTTTTGTTGCAACCTAATCGTTATTTGTCAAATTTATTGAATATAAGGCCTTTTCATTATATTTAAGTGGCAGAGCTACTTTTTCTTGTCTTGATCGGCCACAATAACCTTTATAAGATCTCCCCGCTGACCTTCACCTAACCATGACCAAGTCCTAAATATTAAACCCCATAATTTAATCGTGCCTATCAATCTCATTTATGAACATATATTGGAAACATAACGAACATTTGGTGTCTCCGGCTGACCTTGAGACCGCTCAGGTCTTAATAGATTGGATAGACCCCAAAAAATCAGCAGATAAATTAAGAGGGTGGAAGAAAGGCCGAGGACTTGTTGTTGAACGAGAAATTCAAATCCATCCCGGACTAAAGAATGTGGACGCCATTCTTGCTTTTTCCAGTTGGGAGCATCGTCACTTGACTGATGAAGCATGGCTTATTCTTTCCGGAGGCGGGACCATGGAAGTGGAAGCGGACATGGAAAAAATAATGAAATTTGAACTGGGGCCTGGGGATATTATTTTGATTCCGGCTAACCGCCATCACCGGTTCATTTGCGCGGCTGACAAGCGGGTTAAATTTCTTCGCCTATTGCCTGATATTTCCGGATGGAAATCCATCTACCGCAAAAGAAAGGAAATGGCGCCTGTTTAAGGGTGGCCCATTAAAACATTTTCCGGCGGAAAACATCCGTTTTGATGTTGGTCACCCGATCTAAAAAAAGCTTTCCTTCCAAGTGATCAATTTCATGCTGAAAGGCGAGCGCCTCAAATCCCATCGCTTCCAATACCCGCCATTCCCCTTGGACGTCTTGGGCTTTAATCTGGACCCAATGAAACCGGGTTACATTCGCCAAAAATTCAGGAACAGAAAGACAACCTTCACGCGGAACCTGTCTTCCTTCCCCCCGAACCATCACGGGATTGATTAAGACCAGAGGCCCTTGATTAGAACTTTCCAAACCCTTCTTCAACGGCCGCTTTGATACATCCACCACACTAACCCGTCTCAAAACTCCGATTTGAGGGGCGGCCAAACCAACTCCGGGGGAGGCGTACAAAGTGTCAAAAAGATCTTCAACCAAAGATTTTAATGAGGGGCCGAATTGAGTGAAAGGCTGAGTTGGGGAAGATAAAACCCCATCCGGGAAGATTTTAATGGGGCGAACGGCCATGAATTAAAAGTGGCTAAATGGCCCCAACGGGAATGGGGTCAATGTTAATTTTTACGCCCAAAGCCGCCTGAAACCTCGAAAGGGCGCGTTGGGTCGATTTGAAGTTTTGGGATCTCTGAAATTCCCCTTCAATGAAGAGGATGTACCCAGGCTTTTTTCCCCACGCCGTCCGATGGGTCTCCAAATCAAGAATGTTGAATTTGTGCTTAAAAAGGAACCGGCAGATTTTAAAGACAATTCCCGGACGATCTTCTCCCATAACTTTCACGAGATACAAATCCCTTTCAGGAGCGATAAATTCCGCCTCTAATTTGGAAATTTTTTTCATGGCTAAGGTAAGTCCAAAATTCGCTCGAATTTTTGAAAAATCTGGCTGAACAATCTCCATAAAATTTTTCCGGGTGGAGGTAAAAATAAGGAAAATTCCAAATTCCCCGCCAAGGCGCATCATGGAAGAATCTTCGAGGTTCGCCCCCTTTTTAAACAAAATTTCCGAAACGGCTGAGACGATGCCGGATCGGTCTTTTCCCGTCGCAAAAAGGAGGTAATAATTCTTCATATCAGATTGATATTATTTCAAATTTGTTACAATGCCCAGTCCAAAATTTAATTTTATCGAGGTGAAATAGAATGGCAGGAAAGTCATACAAAGTCGCGGTGGTGGGAGCCACCGGTGTCGTGGGCAGCGAGATGCTCGCCAGCGTTAAAAAATTCATCCCTAACGCGGAAATCACCCCTTTCGCCAGCGAAAGATCGGCCGGGAAATCGGTCAAATTGGATGGGAAGACTTTGTCAATCACGGTCCTTAAAAAGGAAAACATTACTTCCTTCGATTTCGCCATCTTTTCGGCTGGCGCTTCGGTTTCCAAAGAATTTGCCCCCCTATTTGCTGAGCGGGGAGCTTTTGTGATCGACAACTCCAGTGCTTGGCGGATGGACCCCTCATGTCCCTTGGTCGTGCCGGAGGTGAATTCGCACACTTTGGCCAAAGACAAGAAGATAATCGCCAACCCCAATTGTTCCACCATTCAAATGGTGGTGGCGTTAAAACCGCTTCATATGGCGGCCACTATTAAAAGAATTCGGGTGGCCACTTATCAAGCGGTCTCTGGGGCTGGCCAAATGGGTATCACGGACTTGGCGGATCAAGCCAAGGCCTGGGCCCAAGGAAAGCCCATTCCGGCTCCCAAAAAAATACCCCATCAAATCGCCTTTAACTTGGTTCCTCAAATTGACGTCTTTGTGGAAGATGATTACACCAAAGAAGAGATGAAATTGGCAAATGAAACCCGGAAGATTATGGATGCTCCTGATGTCCAGATTTCCGCCACGTGTATACGGGTCCCGGTATTTAGAGGCCACTCAGAAGCGGTTTGGATTGAAACGGACAAGCCCTTGTCTCCCGCTGAGGCTCGGAAGCTCCTAGAAAAAGCCCCCGGGGTTAAGGTAGTCGACTCTCCCAAGGAAAGCAAATATCCCATGCCCCTGGACGCAGAGGGGAAATATGAAACATTCGTGGGCCGTATCCGGAAAGACTTGTCATGCCCCAATGGCCTGGTTTTTTGGGTCGTTTCAGACAATCTCCTTAAAGGAGCCGCTTTAAATGCCCTCCAGATAGTCGATGCGCTCATTAAAAAAGGATTGGTTTAAATTGTTCCACGTGGAACATTCCTAAGCCCTCACTTAATAACTCTATACCCCCTCCCTGAAATCCCGGGGAGGGGGTTTTTATTTGCCCTGATTGATAAATTGGGGGATTATTCCCCCACCATGTATCATCAATGAAGGGGGTCAGGGGGAGGAGCTACTTGGATCCGCGAAACTCAGGAATGCCCACACCCCGACAATTATGTTCCACGTGGAACAATACCCCCTCCCTACCCTTCCCCACTGAAAGTCGTGGGGAGGAAAAGATCTCTTTCCCCCCACATGTCTCATCAATGGAGGGGGTTAGGGGAAGGTGTTTTTTTCACCCTTAAACTTGCCCACTGAGGAACATAATGAGGAATCGCTACTGGGATCAGGGAATGCCTGGCCAAGATGTTCCTCGTGGAACAACGCTCATCGACCTCCTCCCGGCATGTGAGACGGGAAAGACCCCTTCCACGTCCTTAATGGAAAGGGATCATGAAGAGGGATTAGCTCCCGGCTCAGGGAACCCAGGAAAGCCCCTGCTCTGTGTTCCACTTGAAACAACGCGCTCCTAACCCCTCCCACTGGTAAAACCTTCGAGAAAAAAATCCATTCCCCTCATCTAATTGTTCAAGCGGTTAGTGAGAAAAATATGCAACGGGATCGTGGAATTCAGAAAGGCCGCCCACTTAACTCTTGATGTTCCACGTAGAACAATTCCCCCTCTAACATTCCCCCACTAGTGAGAGGGAAGGGAAAAAATCATCTCCCCCTCCATGTTGCCTCAATGGACGGGTTAGGAGAAGGAATAAACTTCATTGGGGAATTAATGGGACCTGCTCGATTATGTTCCACGTTTAACAATACCCCACCCCCTCACGTATAAAACGTGGGGAGAGTAAAATCTCCTTTCCCTAAAAAATCTTGGGTGGGGTTATTCTTCTTGATGAGTTTCATCTTCATGGTCTCCCCCCCCCACCCCTCCTTCT
>JAKLIS010000078.1 GCA_022709485.1 Elusimicrobiota bacterium
AGGCCTCAAAAACAGGCGCACCCTCTCCCTTTGGGAGAGGCCTCAAAAACGGGCGCACCCTCTCCCTTTGGGAGAGGGGCGGGGTGAGGGTATAATTTCATAGGAGAAATCATTTATGAGTCAGAAAGGAAAAATAGTTCAAGTCATTGGTCCCGCTATCGACGTGGAATTTACCGGCGGGCCTTTGCCTAAAATTAATGACGCCCTTTTGGTGAGAGGGGAAACACATTTGACTTTGGAAGTGGCCGGGCATATGGGCGATGATACTGTTCGGGCCATCGCGTTGGGTCCCACCGAGGGCTTAAGCCGGGGAATGGAGGTTGAAAACACCGGCGCCCCCATTTCTGTTCCGGTCGGGAAAGCTTGTTTGGGCCGGCTCATGGACGTCCTGGGTCAGCCTAAAGATGAACGCGGAGAGATAAAAGCGGAGATGAAACTTCCCATTCACCGGGAGCCGCCCCATCTCAAAGATATGGTGACAACCCCTCAGATTTTTGAGACGGGAATTAAGGTTATTGATTTGCTGGCGCCCTATATGAAAGGTGGAAAAATTGGGCTTTTTGGCGGGGCCGGCGTGGGGAAAACCGTCATCATTATGGAACTCATTAACAATGTGGCCAAACAACATGGCGGGGTCTCCGTATTTGGAGGCGTTGGGGAACGGACCCGCGAAGGAAATGATCTTTGGAACGAAATGCAGGAATCTAAACTTTCAGATGGGAGTCCGGTCTTATCCAAAACTGTTTTGGTGTACGGACAAATGAATGAGCCGCCGGGATCGCGCCTTCGGGTGGGGTTAACGGCCCTCACGCAGGCTGAGTATTTCAGAGATTATGAAAGCCAAGACGTTCTATTATTTATCGATAATGTTTTTCGTTTTGTGTTGGCCGGAGGAGAGGTTTCCGCGCTTTTGGGCCGGATGCCGTCGGCGGTGGGTTATCAACCAACGCTGGGATCTGAAGTCGGAGATTTACAAGAACGGATCACATCAACAAATAAAGGATCCATCACAAGCATCCAGGCGGTTTATGTGCCCGCCGATGACTTAACAGATCCGGGTGTGGCCACCACGTTCACTCATTTGGACGCCACGACCGTTTTGTCCCGGCAAATTGTGGAATTGGGAATTTTTCCCGCTGTCGATCCTCTTGATTCCACTTCTCGCATTCTAGATCCGCGCATTGTGGGAACCGAACATTATGCGGTTGCCAGGCAAGTTCAGCAGATTTTGAACCGTTATAAGGAGCTCCAAGACATTATTGCGATTCTGGGGATGGATGAATTGTCCGAAGAAGACAAAATCACCGTGAACCGGGCGCGAAAAATTCAGAAATTTTTGTCGCAGCCGTTTCATGTCGCCACGCAATTTACGGGAGTCGAAGGTCGTTACGTTAAATTAAGTGACACCATCCGCAGCTTTAAGGAACTTTGCGAGGGAAAATGGGATCATTTGCCCGAGCCGGCGTTTCACATGGTGGGAGCCATTGAAGAAGTTGAGGAAAAAGCGAATAAATTAGAAGCGGCGGTTAAGTAAAACCCTCACCCGCCTTCGCCCTTCGGGCACTGGCGGGCAAACCCCGGCCCTCTCCCACTCGCCCGCCAAAGGCGGGCTCGCGGGAGAGGGAGAACCTAAAAGAAAGCGGTTCCCTCTCCCTCTGGGAGAGGCCTCAAAAATGGGTGAACCTCTTTGGGAAGAGTGGGGCCCCCAGAGAATGCGCACTCCCTCTCCCTCTGGGAGAGGGTCGGGGTGAGGGAAGAGAGTCACATAAAAGGATTACAGTATTACATGTCATTAAATGTCGAGATCATCACACCGGAAAAATTGGTCTACAAAGACGCGGTTGATTTTGTTGCGGCGCCCGCATACGACGGTGAAATAGGTATTTTGCCGGGCCACACCCTTCTTTTGACGCAGTTGGGAATGGGCGAACTTCGCCTTAAAAAAGGGATGGAGACTTTTGTTTTGGCGGTGACCGGCGGGTTTCTGGAAGTCCATGGAAAAGATGAAGTTTCCATTTTGGCGGAGACCGCGGAAACGGCGGATGAAATCAATATCGAAGAAGAACGGCTCAAAGCCGAACGCGCCAAAGCCGTTCTTGAAACAAAAGAAAAATACACCGACGCTGAGCTTCTTCAGGCTGAAATGGCCATCAAATCGGCCATTATGAAGATGCAGATTGGGAAAACACGGGGGCGCCGCGGCGGGCCGCGGGCGCCGCAAAACTAGGAAATTTTATGGCCATCTTAAGGATAACACGATTCGGCGAAAAAGTTCTTCACAAAAAAACCCTTCCGGTGACGGATTTGGGACCGACCACTCAAAAACTTATTCAAGATATGTACGAAACCATGTACGTGGCCAATGGGGTGGGGCTGGCGGCGCCTCAAGTGGGGGTTCCCTTAAGATTGGCCGTCATCAACGTCACACCGGAAGAAAAGAAAAACCAATTCGTCATCATTAATCCCCTCATCGTCAAAAAAGAGGGAAAAACGGAAAGCGAGGAAGGATGCCTTTCTCTGCCGGGGGTGGGCGGCGCCAATATTAAGCGTTACAAAAAAGTGACTGTGCGGGCTCTGAACGACAAGGGCCTTCCCATCGAAATCACGGCTGAAGGCCTTTTGAGCTCCTGTCTTCAGCATGAAATCGATCACTTGGAAGGCCGCTTGATTATTGATCGCGCCGGAATCAAACGCCGGCTTGAAATGTTGTGGGCCATCCGCCGCCTTAAAAAAGAGAAGCTTTGGTGACGAAGAAAAGCCCTCTACAATGAAAGTTTTGTTTTTCGGCACGCCCGAATTGACCGTTCCTTATTTGGAATGGCTTATTCAAAATGAAGAAGTGGTGGGGGTGGTGACCCGGCCCGATGAACCCCGGGGCCGCGGCATGGAGGTCCAGCCTCCGCCCGCCAAAACCATCGCCCTCGCTCAAAAAATCCCTGTCCTCCAACCGAAAGGCCCGTGGGATGAGTCCATTCAAGATGCATTAAAAAATTTTCACGCGGATGTGGGCGTCGCGGTGGCGTACGGCCGGATTCTTCCCCAGCCTATTTATTCAATCCCCAAACTGGGCACCTTCAATATTCATTTTTCCCTTTTGCCCAAATATAGGGGGGCCGCTCCCATGCAATGGGCTCTCATCAACGGAGACTCGACCACCGGCGTCACGGCGTTTTGGATCGACGAGAAAATGGATTCTGGCCCCATCCTCTACCAGGCCTCTATGGATATTGATCCGAAAGACAATGCCAGGAGCCTCAAAGAAAAACTTATTCCCTTGGGTGTGAAAGTGCTTGGAAGCGTCATGAGAGATTTAAACGCCGGTAAAGTGTTGAAAAAAGAACAATTGGGGGAGGTCTTTTTCGCCCCGCTTCTCACCAAAGAAATGGGAAACATCAATTGGGAAAGGCCGGCCTCGCATATCGTCAATTTGGTTCGGGGAGTTTATGAATGGCCCGGAGCCACGACATATTATCAGCCAAAATTGGGCGAGCCCAAACAAGTAAAAATTTATTCAGCCGAAATTGTCGAGAACACGCCTTTTTCGAAAAAGGCGGGGACCATTGTGGCAGTGAAAAAAGAAGTTGGTTTTGTTGTTCAAGCAAAGCCCGGATCGGTATTGGTTAAGGAAGTTCAACCGGAAGGAAAAAAACGAATGTCCGCCTGGGCCTTTTGGCAAGGCGCGCGGCTTCAAGTAGGGGATCTCCTTGGTTAATCCCGCCTCTCGTTCGAATGGTTTTCAACGGCCCAATTTTTTGGACCTCTCGCCGGCGGATTGGCCTCAGATTGTGGAATCATTTGGCGAAGCTCCTTACCGAATCAAGCAGATAGCCGAATGGATTTTTGACCGCCGAGTCCGAAGTTTTCAAGAAATGACGGATCTTCCTCAAGCCTTCCGCCAGAAATTGGATGAAAACTACGCTCTTCGTTCGCTGAGTCAGGGAGGTCAGGAGCGGTCGGCCATTGACGGCACCACCCGATATTTTTTCAAATCGCACGACGGCCATACGGTTCCTTGCGTGTATTTGCCTTTTAAGGATCGAAAATCCCTATGTCTATCCACCCAGGTGGGGTGCGCCTGGGGATGTGAATTTTGCGCTTCCGGGAAGGTCCCCTTCAGCCGAAATCTATCGGTTCAAGAAATTTGCGATCAGATTTTTTGGGTGGAGGAATTGGCCAAAGTTAAATTGGATAGTCTTCTTTTTATGGGAATGGGAGAGCCTCTTTCGGCGTACAATACGCTTATTCCCGCTCTTCAACTCATCCGGGGAGAAATGTATTTCAACATTGGGGCGCGGCATGTGACGGTGTCCACCTGCGGACTGGTGCCGCAAATAGAAAAGCTGGCTCTCGAAGGGCCCAAGGTCAACTTAGCCATTTCACTTCACGCTTCAACAGATGAACTCCGAAAAAAACTTCTTCCAAAGTCATCAAAATGGGCGGTTAAAGAAGTGATTCAAGCCGCCAAGCTTTTTTCAAAAACCCAACGCACCAAAGTGACGTTCGAATATATTTTATTGGACGGGGTGAATGATTCAGAACAGGACGCCAAACGTTTCGCCAATCTGCTTCGGAACTTTGTCGAGAAAGGCGATTACATGGTAAATCTCATTGCATATAATCCCATTCCCGGTTTGCCTTATCGGACTTCTCCTCATGCTAAAATGGACGAGTTCGCCAGGATTTTAGAAAGCCGTAAAGTCCCCGTTTTTTTAAGAAAACCTCAAGGCGTAGATATTCAGGCCGGTTGCGGCCAACTCGGAGTCTAATTATATGGGAAAAATGACTGACTTTTTAAATTATTGGCTGGAGCCGGACCCGGTGACGGGGCATCGCAGGCTCCTCCTATTTATTTCAAAACCGTGGGTGATAATTCTCCTTACCATGGTGATTATTGCCTCGGCCATGGTTTTTTCCATTAATCAAATCATGCTGGTTCTCCTGCATTCGAAGCCGGAGGTCATTGTTCCTGCCCTCGAAAAGAAGGGACTCGTTGACGCGCTCAGAACCGCTTCCGAGTCGGGGTTAACACTTCAGTATGACGGGGTGGATTTTGACGAAGGACTTCCCGCCGGAACGGTCGTTCGCCAATCCCCCACATCGGGAATGAAAGTGAGATCCGGCCGATCCGTTCGCGTGGTCATTTCAAAAGGAGGGCAGGCGATTTTTGTGCCTCTTCTGATGGAAAAGCCGATGGCGGAAGCCCAGAGCATGCTTGGCATGGAAGGGCTTCAAGTGGGCGGCGTAAACGAGGTTTATCACGAAACGGCTGAGGAGGGATTTGTTGTCGGCCAGTCGCCCAGTTCAGGAACCATTGTCACCCGCGGGGCGTTGGTAGATGTGGAGATTTCTAAAGGCCCGCCCCCCGCCGGACTTCCCGTGGTTCCCGATTTTACGGGAAAGTCAGTGGAAGAGGTGAGAAGCTGGGTGGAATCAAACGGCGTCAAATTGGATGTTAAAGAAGACGCCAAGGCGGCCGGGGCATCCGGGAGCGTGGTGGTTCAGTATCCCCTGGCGGGCCAGCCCGTTTTACCGCGAGAAAATTTAAAAGTGACCATTGTTCCCCTTTTATCCTCCGGCCAAGGATTTCGCCTCACTTATAAAGTTCCGGAAGACATTCACGGCTCGGCTGAAGTGAAGATGGTGGCCAGGGACAGCCGGGGGGAAAGTGAAGTGTATAACGGCCAACATGCCGCCGGCCAATCCATTGAAATTCCGGTCAATGTGACGACAACAACGCGCGTGCGCATTTATGTGAACGGTCTTCTCAAAGACGAACGTGTGCTGGAGCCTTAGCCCAAAAGAATTGTTCCGGGCCAAAGAGTTTTTTGCTCCTCTCGGTGGCCAAATTATTTAAATTTAATTGAAAAGCCGCCTCAAAGTCGCTTAAAAACTCTTTGGCCCGGCACTCTCCAATAGGCTAAGGAAGTTCGAGAGGGTTAGAAAAAGATTTTTTTGTCCCGGGGTGAATCCTCCACGCTCAAATCGGCGCCTAACATTATTGACGAATCATTGAAACGGCGCCTCAATTTCGCGTTACGGATTCACCCCGGGACCCGGAGAATTCAAAAGGGATAAAGTATGGGAAGAGTACTTGTTGCGCCATCGATTCTATCGGCTGACTTCGGCCGTTTGGCCGAAGAAGTCCGTCTCGTGGAAGAAGCGGGGGCGGATTGGATTCACGTCGATGTCATGGACGGCCATTTTGTTCCGAATTTGACGGTCGGCCCCGCGGTGGTCAAGTCTTTAAAGAAATACACCAAGCTTCCATTGGACGTCCACTTGATGATTGAAGATCCCGTTAAATATTCTCAACCTTTCGCTGATGCCGGGGCGTGGGGCCTCACGTTTCACCAAGAGGCGGTTAAAGACCCCGCCGCTGTCATTCAGGAATTTAAAAAGCGCGGGGTTAAACCGGGAATGTCCATCAAACCCAAAACACCGGCTTCCGTCACGTTCCCTTACTTGAAGGATTTAAATCTTCTTCTGGTGATGACGGTGGAACCCGGGTTTGGGGGCCAGGCGTTTATGGCGGATATGCTTCCCAAAATTTCCGAGCTTTCTCAATTCATCCGGAAAAATAAC
>JAKLIS010000079.1 GCA_022709485.1 Elusimicrobiota bacterium
TTTCTGAGCGAGATCCCCGTAGACGACCAAAGGAATATGTGTTTGACGAGACTCAAAATTCAAAGGTTCCCCTTGCGAAACCGAATAGCGATGGATCCGCTGATCCGGCTCTGGAGAACGCGCGCGACCCCACAACGGGGCGTTCAATAAAACGGAAAAAAGAACCGCTGCGAGGAACAATCGAAATCCGTCGTCCCGAAATGTTTCTGTTCGGGACCTCCCTTTCGATGCCGAGCAGAAAATTCTCGGCATGACGGCGTTGAAATACACTTTTTTAAAAAGTTTCACCGCTTGATGTATCTCCTTCGCACCTTTTCGACTGATCCCCTTCCCGGCGGAAGCTTCCCGCCGGGAAGGAAAATCAGTCAAAAAGCTTTACACGATTTACTTCACCAACCGGACTTCATCCATGTAAAAAGTAATTCCGTTTGGATTGGAGTCCGCGTTGACCACGAACATGAACCCGCCGATGATGTGGCTTAAGTCAAGACCGGTGAGATCAATGGAATATTCCGTCCATTTATCCGTGAGAACAATGGGGCCGATATAAGCATCGTCGGAGTCACCTTCTTCAGTTTTGCCGGCAATACCACCCAGCTGAAACTTATCGATTGTTTCTCCGCCTTTTTCACCGCGCGCCCAAAGAAGCATCTTGGAATACCCGGTGAGGTCGAATCCGCCTTTCTTGTCGCCCCAGTTGTTGGCCGGCTGCTGCCAGTAAATGCCGGCCCAACCATTGCCTTGCTTCCGC
Organism: Elusimicrobiota bacterium; assembly: GCA_022709485.1. GTDB lineage: Bacteria > Elusimicrobiota > Elusimicrobia > F11 > F11 > JAKLIS01. The sequence continues at coordinate 752 of JAKLIS010000079.1, forward strand.
TCGGCGGTATAAGTCACCTTCATGCAGGTCTCATCTTTCAACAGAGCGGGATCATCGCCTTTCTTTTTGGACTTCTTGGCTTTTTGGGCCGGCTTGGCCACGCTCTTGGTCCACCGTGGGTCAAACTTCAAATCGGCGTGATCGCCCATCCAGCCTGACTCTGCGTAATGGTTGAGTTTGGAACCGCTTTCGGTGTAGATGAAGAATATTTCGGGCTTATCTTTTTTCGGCGCCGCTTGTGCAATCGCAACGGCCGAAAAAACAAGTCCGAGAACCAACATCATCGCCATTGGCAGTCTCAGTTGTTTATTCATGTTGCCTCCTCCTATGTTCTATTCCATTCCAATTCTTCGATGGGTCAAGAAATGGATTGACCCGGCCTTCACATCTCCTGAAACTGGAACTCAAATCCAAATCGGTGAGAAAATGTCGTTCGGATTTCATCGAATGGTCCCAGGCTCGGTGGTAAAAATAAATTGTCATCTTGTCTGGCGCCGATATAATTTAAATCCCAAACCGTATTGGAGGTGATTTTGTAGCTCACACCGGCTCCCCATAGCCGGTCATAAGATTCGCCCCAGAAAGGGTGAATATTCGGTTCCGGACCCCATATTCCCGATCCGTAGTGCCCACGAACGGCCCACGAGGCCAAAGCCAACTCCGCCTCCACAGACCAATATTCCGTGAGAGACTTATTGGGGCGCGAGGTGTCGGTATCATATGCCAGGCTGGATATCGCGGGCATCTGGCCGCCGGAAAAACCAAGGAAATATCCAATAGAAGCCAAAGTTCCTGTTCCGATGACCCGAAACTCATTCAACGGATGATCGGAGGCCCATGCACCGGAGTGGGCGGCGGATTCCCAAACAATTTCTCCGCTATCGTCCCAATAATATTGCCGGTCTGTGGTTGTTTTATAATCGCTCATCCGATATTGGACCGCCATGGAGAACGGTTTGTCTTTAACTTCTTTAAAAAGATTCCACCGGCCCAATATTTGCGGATCGTATTGGAACATGCTGGTGTATTTATCCGGGTTAAGCTGAAAAGTGGCGAGGAAAAAGGCCGCCTCCCGGTTGGACCAATTCACATTAAAGGGAGATTCGGGGCCCCGGGGATTGGCGGCGATGGCACCGACATTGGCCGGTGTCCCCTCATATAAAAACGGAATAGGCCCTTCAATGGGCTTTCGATAAGTATATTTAAAATCCGAACGAACGTAGGCGGAGATATGAGTGCCCGCTTCTACATCAATTTGATTTTTGTTGCCGGCCAAGATCCCTAAGTGTGTTAAATCAACGGCATAAAACCAAAGGCGACTAAAGATTTCAGGCTGCATTTCAAGGCGCAAACGACCTCCAAGGCCGTCGGAATTATGAGACGTTTTTTGAGAAATATTATAGGAAGACCCCAAGAGTCCGCTTCCGCCCGGGGTTTCGCGCGCGACCAAATACGTTTCCCCGGATCGAAAGGGCCTGTAAATAGCTCCAACGGTTAACTTATTCCCCGACCCAAATGGGGTTTCCAAAGATAAGGTGCCGGCTCTATCTCTTTCGTCTTCATCTTCGGCAAAGGGAGCATCTTCATCCTTGTAAACAGCCGTAATTTTAGAACTTTGAACAGGGACGCTCACCCGGCCAAAATAGGAATTTGAATATCCCCAGTTGAGCTCGCTTCCTGTCGCGGCAGCCGCTTCGATTCCATAAAGCGACCCGCCTAACTCAAGACCTTGAGGAACGCGGGTCTCTGAAATATTGAGAAATAAATTTTGATTCCACCGGCTTTGACAAATTCCATAAAACCCTGAGGATCCCAAATAGTCCTCATTAAAATAGGTTTCCGGATAAAGCCTGAAAAAATCTCCATAGGCCCGCCAATCGGGACGCGAAACGCCTGAGAAAGCATCTAAATACCAATTTTCTTTTTTAATTTTTCCTTCGGCTTGGCGCAAAATGAAATGCTCGTCATTTTGATCCAGCCGATGGGCTTCATTAATGGGACGCCAAAACCGATCCGCATAATCGCCTTGAAGTTCGAATAATATCCGGCCTGAAACGCTGGGGGAGAAACGCGCGGCTACATCAGTTAAAAGGCTCTGCCCCCATTCCGTGGTCCAAGGAGTTTTGTCCCCATTACTATCAATTTCTCGGTACGATTTATTGAGGCCGTTATTCTCAACCGCCCAACCGGGGGACACCCTGTGTATAACGCCCTCTAACCGTAAATCGTGTGAGAGTCGAAGGCTCCCGACGTTAAGGGGAACGTCTTCTGAATAGCCGGGACAAATGAACGCCATGGCGAATATCCCCAGGAAAATCCCGCAGATTTGTTTCCCCCATCTCATTATTTGGGCGCTCCTTCTTTCATCTTCATTGGTTCAAACGGTAAGGGATCTCTCCAAGGCCCTCTTTTAAATGTCTCATAGGCGGGCCGAAGTTGCCGCATAAACGGAGAATTATCCCCATTTCCCTGACTGGTGATGCCGAGCCATTCTTCATACATAAATCCATCGGGGAAAGGTCCCTCGTCCTGGGGCTCGGTGTCATGAATCCAAACCCCAAATTGGGGTCCGGCCTTCCACCACTCATCAATCCATTCAAAAATCGAACCTCCAATGGCCAATCCGGTTTCAAATCCCGCCGAATGATTCATTATATCTTTCCAGGCCGCCATCAAATATTCAGCTTGTTTCCGGCCGCCCTCGCTATCCTCCCCGAATTTGACCCAAGCCGGGCACCCAAATTCTGAAATCAATACGGGTTTTTTCCAGTATTGTTTCAATGATCTCCAGAAGTTTCTCCCGAAACCATGGCTTCCGCGGTAGGAATTAACGCCTAAGACGTCAATATTCGGACACCATTGGGAGATGAGGTTCAAGTTTCCTAAATCCCCCGCACAAAGAGCAATAGGATGTTGCGGATCTAAGTCGCGGATCATTTGGGCCACAGAGTCGGCGAATCGGAAAAATTCTTCGGGCACTTTATTGGCGTTATTCGCGTTTCCGTAATTATTTTCATTTCCCAACATCCACATGAGGACATAATCCTCATCTTTATTCTCGAGGACCATGTCCCTAACGCTCTGTCTCATTTTCTCAAGTTGGGCGGGATCCGTATAATCAGTTCCTTTTTCCCAAGCCGCGTCCGAACCGATAGTATAAGCGCCCAGAAAATCCCCCATGATGACCCCTATCCCGAAACGTCTTTTTAGATCCCTCAATAAGGTTTTATTTTCAGAATGATGGTAAAGCCGGAGAGTGTTTATTCCCATCTCTTTCATCAATTGAAAGTCCCCAATGGGCATTTCGTTCCCCTCCTGGATGTTATTGTGGTTGGCATCCACCCAGGCGTCATAAGGTCCATCTATCAATCCGTTTGAGTTTTGATCGGAAATCATCCATTCGCTGTTCACACGGTACCCCCAATCGGGGCTCACCCCGATAGGATTGGGCAGGTAACACATTCCTCGAATAAAAAACGGCCGGCCGCCCACCATCAACTGCCAATGGCCATTTTTATATTGAACCAGGTGAACACTACGGCCGCCCACTCTTTTTTGTACACCTTTCAGCTCCATGGGATCGGATTTTCTGCCCGCTTTGTGCACCCACTTTCCTGGGGAAATGGCAAAAACGTCGTTGGTGGTTTTGTTGTCAAAGCCATTTTCAATAAGAATGTCCGCCCCCTCTAAATCCAATTTCCACTCGGGATGTTGTTCTAATAGTTTGAATACGGCATCCAATGCCGCCATGCCGATGTACAAAGGCTGATTCTTCTTCCACACCACTTCTTTCGGGAAATTGACAAAAGTTGAGTAGTATCCTTTTAGCGCTTGGGCTGGGTGCCCGCCCAATTCTAAGCTTCGAGCCATGTTGTAAAACTTAAGACCCCGGTTCGAAGGATCTTTTAAGGTTCCCCACTTATAAAATGCGGCCTCCGGATCTTTTTCCGGATAAAAATCCTCCAAGGGTCCTTTAAGCAAATCGGACTCGATAAATTTTGAGAAATTTTTCTGTTTTCGGAGGCCCAAGACATTGGGGTACACTCCTGTCCCCACGGCTGCGGACAGGCCTAATTCATCGGTCACAGAGAACCTGAAATCATGGGTTCCCACGTTTTCAAACCTCCCATAATGTTCAAAGTCAACAAACGGTACTTCCCCCGAGTCTTTCAGGGCAAAATACAGTGGATTTTTTGCTTCGACGGCAAGAGAAAACAGAATAAGAACCGGAACCGCAATTTTTCGAACATTAAACTTCTTCATGCAACTCCGTTTTTAATCCCGCCTAAAGTCGAGCACAAAACCCTTGTGCGCACCCGAGGGAGGATGTACCAGGAAAGTATTTTGGTAGGGGCCAACAGTATATAAAAAAAATGGGAAATGGGATTTCACCCTTTTACGGCGCCGGCTGTTGCCCCTGCAATGATATGTTTTTGAAGAAATGTATAAGCGATGATAATCGGGATAACCGTAATGGTGGCACCGGCCATGAGCAAATGGTCTTGAGCCAATTGGCCCCCCCAAAAAGTCAAAAGGCCCTTGGTCAAAGGCATGAGGGCCTGGTCCTGTAAAATTAATTGAGCCAGGATAAACTCGTTCCAGACTGTAATGGACGTAAATAAAGCCACGACCGCCAGGGCCGGCTTGGCCAAAGGGATGAGAACATTCCACCAAATGCCGAACCGTCCGCAGCCGTCTATGCGAGCCGCGTCTTCCAATTCAACCGGAATCCGTTCGAAAAAAGGCTTCAAAATAAATAATCCCACGGCGAGGCTTCCGTTAATTTGAGGCAGGATGTAACCCAGACGCGTGTTGATGAGGCCCAGTTTCATGATTAAAACATAAATCGCGACAATGGCTCCCGGGACCGGAATCATGATGGTGGCCAGAAACATGTAGTAAAGCAAATTTTTTCCGGGAAACCGAAGCCGGGCAAAAGCGTACGCGGCCAGAGACGCGATGAGAAGCACTCCAATCACCACCCCCGCGGTGTAAATAACGCTATTGATGAAATAGGAACCGAAATTTCCTTCCGTCCAGGCGGTGACAAAATTGGAAAAATGAGGATCGTCTGGAATGATTCCCATATCGGAAAAAACAGTCCGTTGAGTCTTGAGAGCCGAAGAAAACATCCAAACCAAAGGGAAAATACAGGAGAAGGCGACTGTGATAAGAATTCCATGGCGAACGATAGCCGACAGCACAGCCATCGCTTTCGTATGAATCTTTTCTCGCCTGGAAATGGGCGCTTCAGGGGTCCTCCCTAATTTAACTTTATTGATTTTCATGACCTATTCCACTTTCGCCCTTTTGGCCAATTGAAGCTGAATCACAGACACAAAAACAAGGATAAACCCAAACACCACGCCCAACGCGGAGGCGTAGCCGAACTGTGGATTGTCCGTCAATTCACGCAAAATGGTAAACATGGGCACCTCGGTATGCCCGCTGGGTCCCCCCAATGTCGTAACCACAACCAAATCATAGAGTTGCATAGTTCCCAATATGGTGAGAACACCGACCAGTGCGAAAACGGGAATCATGAGTGGAACCGTGATTTTCCAAAAAATACGGAATTCATTGGCCCCGTCAACGCGAGCGGCCTCATATAAATCTCTGGGAATTCCCTGAAACCCCGCCAAAAGGATCATAAAGGCCCACCCAAATCCTTTCCACATATGCACAACCGCCAAAGACGGTAACGCGGTTCGAATATCCGAAAACCAGGCGCGAGTCCAGTTTCCCAAACCAATTTGCGTCAAAAAGTTATTAAGGAGTCCGCCTTCTCCACGGAAA